>MVQK01000020.1 GCA_002067515.1 Pelotomaculum sp. PtaB.Bin013
GTCAATAACTTTTCCTTAACCGGGACCTGGGTGGAACGGGTAGAAATCGCCGGCCCCGGTTTTATTAATTTTTACCTTAAACCTGCCTGGGTCTACGAGATTCTTCCCAAGATTATTGCCTTGCGGGAAAACTACGGACGTTTAGACGAGGGAAAGGGTAAAAGAGTTCAGGTGGAATTTGTCAGCGCCAATCCCACCGGCCTGCTGCACATGGGAAACGCCCGCGGGGCCGCGTTGGGAGACAGCATCGCTTCGATTCTGGACTTTGCGGGTTTTTCTGTTACCCGTGAGTTTTACATAAACGATGCCGGCAATCAGATTGAAAACTTCGGCCTTTCCCTGGAAGCCCGCTATATGCAGCTGTTAGGCCTGGATGTGCCGTTCCCGGAAGATGGCTATCATGGAGAGGACCTTGTCGGTACTGTTCAGAGCTTTATTGGCCGTCACGGAGACGCTTTCCTAAAGGTTGAAGCAGGAGAGCGGCGGTCGGCCTTAGTGGAATATGCCCTCAACGAGAAACTGGAAGCCATCAAGCGCGTACTGCGGGATTTCGGCGTCCGGTACGATGTCTGGTTTTCCGAGCGGTTTCTGCACGAGTCCGGGGCGGTCAAGGACACCTTGAATTTATTGCGGGAACAGGGCCATATTTATGAGAGTGAAGAAGCCCTGTGGTTTAAAGCAAGTGCTTTCGGCGCGGAAAAGGACGAGGTGCTGGTGCGCTCCAATGGCATACCAACCTATTTCGCGACTGATATAGCCTATCACCTGAACAAGTTCCAGCGGGGCTTCGAGCGGGTGATCGATATCTGGGGCGCCGACCACCACGGTCACGTGGCCCGGATGAAGGGCGCCGTTGCGGCCGTGGGTTACGACCCGGCGGCCCTGGAAGTTGTCATTATGCAGCTTGTCCGTCTTTACAAGGGCGGTGAACTGGTGCGCATGTCCAAGCGGAGCGGGCAATTTGTGACCCTGGAAGAACTGGTGGAGGATGTCGGCAAGGACGCCGCCCGTTACTTTTTTGTTATGCGCAGTTCCGACAGCCACCTGGATTTTGACCTCGATCTGGCCAAAGCGGAAACCAATGAGAATCCGGTTTATTACATCCAGTATGCTCACGCCCGCATTTGCAGCATTCTTAGGCAGTGCAAAGAACAGGGCGGCAAAGTGCCGGACCCGGCTGAAGTTGATTTTAGCCTGCTCAAGGAAGAGAGTGAGTTTGCCCTGGCGAGGAAGCTGGCAGACTTCCCGGGAGAGGTAGCCTCCGCCGCCAAGGGGCTCGCGCCGCAGCGCATCGCGCGCTACGCTCATGAACTGGCCGGCCTTTTGCACAGCTTTTACAACGCCAACCGGGTGATTACCGCGGACAAAGCCTTGTCCGGCGCCCGTTTGGTGCTGGCGGACGCCACCCGGATTACTCTGAAAAATGCCCTGCGTCTTCTGGGGCTAACCGCGCCGCAGCGTATGTAAGCGGATAATCCGTTGGCGACTGTTGACAGGTCCTGTTGGTAGCAATAGAATGGGAGAGGCAGTTTATTGGGAGAAATAAGGAGGTTGTAAGTAGTTAAATAAAAGTATGTAAAGAACAATGATCCGTTGACACGAACACCTGTTCTATTTTATAATAGATACAGGAGGTGAGTGCATATGAGTATTAAGTAATAATTAGAGAGGAAAGGTTTCTATGCAGTTACATCCGATGATGCGTCGCTTTAGCCTCGCGGTGAAAGTCGGGCGCGGAGGTTAAATCAACCAGGCGGTGGGTAACACCCCCTTCCGGGCAGAACTGTAAAGCCAGGCGGCATCTCTGCCACCCGGAATATGGACGAGAGTCCATAGCTGAGCAGTTGAATCCTGTGAAACTGCCTCCCGCTTAGTCGGACGGGAGAGAATCTAACAAATGATTTGTTTAGATTCCAGAAACCAGGAGTTATGGCCAAATTCATATTTGTCACCGGCGGGGTTGTTTCTTCGCTGGGAAAGGGAATTACGGCCGCCTCCCTAGGGCGTCTGTTGAAATGCCGCGGGCTGAAGGTAGCCATTCAAAAACTGGACCCGTATATTAACGTTGACCCCGGTACCATGAGCCCTTACCAGCACGGAGAGGTTTTTGTCACCGAGGACGGCGCGGAAACCGACCTGGACCTCGGGCACTACGAGCGGTTTATTGATATAAATATATTCAGAAACTGCAACGTCACTACCGGAGGAATATACTCTTCAGTAATAAACAAAGAGCGCAGGGGTGACTACCTGGGCGGCACGGTGCAGGTGATTCCCCATATCACCAATGAGATTAAGGAGCGGGTGCGCAGTGTGGCTGATGAATCAGGCGCCGATATAATCATTACTGAAATCGGCGGGACCGTCGGCGACATTGAGTCGCTGCCCTTTTTAGAAGCAATCCGCCAGTTGAAGGGCAATCTCGGCAAAGATAATGTGGTTTATATCCATGTTACCCTGGTTCCGTACCTGAGAGCAGCTAACGAGTTGAAAACCAAACCCACTCAGCACAGTGTTAAAGAACTCAGGAGCATCGGCATCCAGCCGGATGTGATTGTCTGCCGCAGCGAGCGGCCGCTTTCCAAAGAGATGGAAGATAAACTGGCATTATTCTGCGATATTGACAAGGACGCGGTGATCCAGGCCGTGGACGCGCCGTCTATTTATGAGGTTCCCCTGATGCTTGAAGAAGAAGGTCTGGCTGATATCGTACTGGATAAACTGGGTATCGCCACCGGCCCTCCGGATCTGACCGAATGGCATGAAATGGTAGTAAAGATGAAGAACTTGCGTTACACTACCACCATAGGTCTGGTGGGGAAATACGTCTCTCTGCCCGACGCTTACTTGAGTGTCGCGGAAGCCCTGCGTCACGCGGGCTTTTATAATGAGTCGGCGATTAAGATCAAATGGATCAACTCAGAAGAAGTTAAGCGTTCAAACGTTGAGCATTTTTTGGCTGATGTTGACGGCGTTTTGGTGCCCGGCGGTTTTGGAGACCGTGGCATTGAAGGCAAGATTGAGGCAATCCGGTACGCCCGTGAAAAGAAAGTGCCGTTTTTGGGCCTTTGTCTCGGAATGCAGCTTGCCGTAGTGGAGTTTGCCCGCAATGTGTTGAACTGGCAGGGGGCAAACAGCATTGAGTTTGACCCTGATACGCCTTATCCGGTTATTGACCTGCTGCCTGAGCAAAAAACACTCGATCAAATGGGGGGAACTATGCGCCTGGGCCACTACCCGTGCATGCTCCAACCCGGTTCGCTGGCCCGGCAGGCCTACCAGGAGGAAATCATTGAAGAAAGGCACCGTCACCGTTATGAGATGAACAATATTTACCGGGAGGATTTTGCCCGGAGCGGTCTCGTGTTCAGCGGTACACGGCCCGACGGCTACCTGGTGGAGATTATTGAGTTGACCGGCCATCCCTGGTTTGTTGCCACCCAGTTTCACCCCGAGTTTAAATCACGGCCCAACCGGCCGCATCCGTTATTCAGGGAGTTTATCGGAACGGCCCGGAAGTTTGCGGAGCGAAATAAATAATTCTGACGAATTTTTAAGCAGCTTTGGGTAAAACCAAAGCTTTTTTGTCAGAGACCTGTGGGCTTACACCACAGCTTATAATGGGGCAAGAAACCTGGCGATTTTGAGGCCTGATTCAAAGAGCGAATGAGTCCCACAGGTTTCTCATAATTTGTTGTCGAAGGCGTGTATGTTTTCCAGGTAAACCAGTATGCTAAGAGCATAAGGAAAGGGGACACACCTCCCTTTAGGGTCTGTCTTTGGGGTTGGAGGAATGTCCCCGGCTGGTAGGTGTTCAGTAGTATAGACGACCCGGGAGAAGTGCGGCGTAGTCCGGTGTGCAACGCGGCTTTAGCGCCGATAACAGCAGCCGGCGACGATCATGAGAGTTTATGAGGTGGATGGTAATGAGAAGAAAAATGATTGCAGGCATAGTCCTTGGACTGGTCGCGCTGTCAATCATGCTCGCGTTTGTCTTGTGTGACAGGGACAGGCCGCCCCGGCAGACCGGCCTTGACAGAGGTAAAGTCGGTGTGATTTATATTGAGGGCGCCATTGCGGCCGGCCGGTATGACTCCGGGGTGTTAGGCGGTGGCGGTAGTTCGGAAGTAATAGCCGCCGCCCTGAGGAAAGCTGCCAGAAACCCGGAAATAGACGCCGTGGTGATCCGGCTGAATAGCCCGGGCGGCACTCCGGCAGCCTCGCAGGAAATTGGATTGGAAGTTGAAAGGTTGAAGCAGTCAGGTAAAAAAGTAGTGGCCTCAATGGGGGATGTGGCGGCTTCCGGCGCTTACTGGGTGGCCGCGTGCGCAGACCAAATCGTCGCCAACCCCGGCACGATGACCGGAAGTATCGGGGTTATTATGCAGACGCCGAACCTTCAAGGATTATACGATAAGCTGGGGGTAGACACAGAAACTTTTAAAAGTGGCGCCCATAAAGATATGGGTTCTCCTTCCAGGGCGGTAACGCCCGAGGAGAGAGCTATTTTTCAGTCAATGATCGACGACATATTCAGCCAGTTTATAGATGCCGTGGCAAAAGGCAGGCACAAGGATGTTTTAGAAGTCAGACAACTGGCGGACGGCAGGGTCTTTACCGGACGCCAGGCCAAGGAACTCGGTCTGGTTGACCGGCTGGGCGACTTCCACGACGCTGTGCTTTTAGCCGGGGAACTGGCGGGAATACCTGGTGAGCCGGTAATCGCCGAACTCGGTCCTAAAAACGTTTGGCGGGATATTTTCGGCAATCCCTGGGAAAGTGTCCTGTCGAGGCTGGGATTGGCGGCCTTTACCGGGCTGGAGACGTCTTACCCCTTCAACTTGAGATAGCTACTACTGGATTTTTCGGGGAGGTATTTTATTGAACACTGATATCGACCGGGAAAGTAATGAAATAAATGATGTAAACCCGGGGCCTGATCTATCCCCCGGCGGAGGTAATTCCCGCCTGGACTTTTTAGAGCTGGTATACGGCGTGCTTTTTGACCCGGTGAGGACTATGGAAATTGTCGCAAAAAGACCGCCGGTGGGCTTAGCTTTCCTTGTGTTTACTATATTAAGCGCTTCAAGCGTGACGGTGTGGATGCTTGCCGCTTCGCAGACGTTAACCACAGGTCTTTATGGCTCCGGCATGGAGCGTTTGCTGCCGGTGTCACGGACGCTGATTCCTTTGGGAGTAATTTTCGGCCTTTTTTGGGGTTATGTTAAATGGTTTGGGTATAGCGCCGTCATTCATCTCGCAGCCGAATTGCTGGACGGTAAAGGCGCCGCCGCAGGTGTTTTTGCGGTCGTAGGCCTGGCCGGCCTGCCTACTGTTTTTATGGTTCCTGCGCATTTGCTGTCGTACTGGTTGGGGACAGGGGGATTGATTATTATCATACTGGCAGGGTTGGCCACAGGCATATGGAGCGCCGTCCTGCTGGTGATCGGCCTGAAACGGGTGCATGGTTTAACCACCGGCCGTTCGGTCCTAGTCGTGTTATCACCTTTTATGGTCTTTCTGGCTCTGATGATTATCATGATTGCGGCGCTGGTGGCTGTTGCCGCCTCACTGCCTGCCGGGATGGACGGCACTCGCTTTTTTTAATCCCCACCACTTGCCTTAAGGGCGATTAATTGATCTCTATTCAGGTATTTGACTACTGACTACTGAATACTGACTACTGACCCCTGAGTATGACGATTAATTTATTATTTCCCTTGGAGAAAGAGGACTTTTATTCCTGTTGTCGAAGTACTATATACAGGTTTTGAAGGAAAGGTTTTAAAAACTCTTTCAGGGGGGGGTAAGCAATGCTGATAGCTACAGACGCCGTGTTGGCTATGCGTTGTACTGAGTGTGGAAAAATGGATGTCCATAACTTTTCCCGGTTTGCCTTCCCCAGAGGTAAAGCTGTTTCCATCAGCTGTTCTTGCGGCGCCACCAAACTGGAGGTTATTAAAAACCGGTCCGGTTATCTATTGAAGTTGGCATGCATGGTTTGCGAAACCGGCCACCTACACGAAATTTCCGGCAAGACGCTCTGGTCCGGGGAAGTCACCCGGCTTTCCTGCAGGGAGACTGATCTGGTAGTCGGTAGTATTGGTCCTGTGTCCAAGATTAGTGAAATGATGATGAACCATGAGCAGGAATTGGAAACCTTTTTCGGCGAGTTTGGCTGTGACAGTTACTTTCATAATTCAAGAATTATGTTCGAAGTACTGAACCGCCTGCACGATATCGCCGACGCCGGTGGGTTGTATTGCCAGTGCGGCAATCACAAGATTGAAGTGGACATATTCCCCGACAGGCTGGAACTGCATTGTAAGAATTGTGACAGCATTAATATCGTCTATGCGGAAACAGATGAGGACTTGAGCGTGATCCAGCAGGTTGAATCTATTGAACTTGCGCGGCATGGGTTTAAGTGCCTTGACAGTCTGGCGAACGCCGGCAAGTTAAAAAAAACACGGCGCAAAAGAAATGAGACATAATTTTAGCTTCCTCCGGTAATGCTGTGAATAACAATGTCGATAAAAATATCCGCGAGGCATTTTGCGCGGCTATTCGTGATGTACTCATCTCCAGCACGCTGGAGATTGATCCCCGTAAAATACTTACCCCTGCCGGAGACGCGGCTGTTGCGGTCATTCGTGAAAAGATCAGGGTTTTTGGCAGCGCGGGTAAAGCGCCGAAGGGAGGTGTTTTCGATTAAGCTTTTTATTGATACGGCAAACGTGGAAGAAATTAAAGAGGCATATGCGCTCGGGGTTATCTGCGGCGTCACCACCAACCCGTCGTTAATAGCCAAGGAAGGCCGTAATTTCGCCGAAGTAGTCCGTGAGATTGTTTCAATTGTCGATGGGCCGATTAGCGCCGAGGTTGTCGGCACAGAAGCCCCGGCCATGGTTGAGGAAGCTTTGGAACTGTCGGCTATTCACCCTAATATAGTAATCAAAATCCCGATGACGGGTGAGGGGTTAAAAGCAACCAAGATATTAGCCGAAAAAAGCATTCGCACCAATGTTACCCTGATTTTTACCGCCAATCAAGCTTTGCTGGCAGCCCGTGCCGGAGCCACCTATGTCAGCCCGTTTGTAGGCCGTTTGGATGATATCAGCCAGGACGGAATAGATCTGATTTGCGACATCGTTGATATATTCGACCGTTACGCGATAACCACTGAAATCATCACTGCCAGCGTCCGCCACCCGGTTCACGTTACCGCAGCGGCTAAGGCCGGATCTCATATTGCTACGGTTCCATATAAAGTGATTATGCAGATGCTCAATCATCCCCTTACCGACGCCGGCATTAAAAAATTCCTTGAAGATTGGGAAACTGTAAAAAATAAATAGATTATTCAAAACTATCTTGAAGGAGTAATCTGTGTTATCTGAGAGTGACCTTTGCTGCAAGAAAAAAATTACTTCCAGGCTTGTGGAAGCAGCTAAGACTTATTACCGCAAGATGATGGAATTGCCGGACTCGCCTAAAAAGATAGCCTGCGGTGTAGCCTTGGGTCTGTCTTTTGATTTTCTCCCGATACCAATTATCAGCATTCCGCTCTCTTACCTGGTAGCCCGTCTTATTCGTTGCAACCCGGTTGCGGCAGTTGCGACAGTAGTGTTTTTTAAACTGGCGGTGCCGTTTTTCTTTACCTTGGACATAGTGACTGGAAAAGCCCTGCTGGGGGATGTGACCGGACCGGATATTACAGTTGCCGAGGGTACTATGTTCAGCCCTTTATTGTCGGGAATTGCCGAGCATGGCTATCCATTTCTGGTGGGAAGCGTGGTAAATGCTGTGGTAGTGTCCTTACCAGTGTATTTTATATTGAAATATTGGCTGAAAAGGAAACGGAGCAAGAGCGTATAAAATGCGTCCGCGCTGGTTATAAGATCATTAGTAATATTCCCTTAAGCGGGAGGGGTGCCTTTGAATTATTCCGATTTAGAAAACAAGACCATGGTTGAACTATATAAGATCGCTAAAGGTCTTGAACTACCTGCATATTATAAATTACGCAAAAAGGAATTAATTTTTGAAATTCTAAAAGTCCAGACCCAAAAAGACGGCCTGCTGTTCGCGCAAGGCGTTCTGGAAATACTGCCTGACGGTTATGGTTTTCTAAGGCCCTTACAATACTTGCCCAGTCATGACGATATATATGTATCCGCTTCCCAGATCAGACGTTTTGATTTACGCACCGGTGATCTGGTGGGCGGGCAGGTACGGAAGCCCAAGGATAGCGAGAGGTATTTCGCCCTGTTGAGAGTGGAACAAGTTAACGGAATAGACCCGGAGCAATCCGGGGAAAGGTTTCATTTCGACGGGCTGACACCCCTCTACCCCATGCAGCGCATAACCCTGGAAACCGAACCGGATAAACTATCCACCCGCATTATTGATTTAATCGCCCCAATTGGTAAAGGCCAGCGTGGCCTGATAGTATCCCCGCCCAAAGCAGGAAAGACTATTCTCCTTAAAGAAATCGCCAATAGCATTACCAGAAATCACCCGGAAATTGTCTTGATGGTGCTGCTAATTGATGAGCGGCCGGAGGAAGTCACCGACATTGAGCGCTCGGTGAACGGCGAAGTAGTCAGTTCTACTTTTGACGAGCCGCCGGAAAACCATGTCAAAGTGGCGGATATGGTTTTAGAGCGGGTAAAACGTCTGGTGGAGCATAAATATGACGTGGTTGTCCTTCTTGACAGCATTACCCGCCTGGCGAGAGCCCACAACCTGGTAGTACCTCCCAGCGGCCGCACTCTTTCCGGTGGTGTGGACCCCGCCTCGCTGCATAAGCCAAAACGTTTTTTCGGCGCGGCGCGTAATATTGAAGAAGGCGGCAGTTTGACGATTCTGGCCACGGCCCTGATAGAAACAGGCAGCCGGATGGACGATGTGATCTTTGAGGAATTTAAGGGCACCGGCAATATGGAACTGATCCTGGACAGGCGCCTGGCGGAAAGGAGAATTTTCCCGGCTGTTGATGTTCAACGGTCAGGTACACGCAAGGAAGAGTTGTTGCTGTCAAAGGACGAACTGGAAATGATCTGGCAGTTTCGTAGGGCAACCAGCGGCGCGACTTCACAGGAAGCTATGGAAATGCTTCTTGAACAACTAAAGCGGACCAAGACCAACCACGATTTGCTGCACGCCTTCCGCCATTTGCGGCGCGCCGAGGCGGTCGCCACCGGGCGTGCGGAGCCTTCCCGCAAAAATAGCTATAACAATGGGACTTAGTTTTTCATGATAGGTATATAATTCACCTTTTCCGGCGAAACTACTTATTGTATTGCTTGGAAGAGGTGATTTTTTATGGAACCTAAGACAATCACGAAACCTAAGATGATTATGCCGGTTGTCGCATTCGCGGCCATCACGGCGATGGTCGTCATGTGGGCTGCCTGCCCGGCCGGCGCCCGCCTGGACGAGCGTATTCTTGAAGGAGCGCCTTATGTTACGCCGGCGCACGTTGTCGCAGCCGCTGACCAAAGTTTATATGAGATTAAACCTGGCGACACCCTTTCCGGTATTGCCAGAGAAAAGGGCATATCCTTGGAGTTTCTTGCGGCGGCTAATAATCTGGCCGACCCGGACGACATTCGCGCCGGCCAACTTATCAAAGTGCCTGCGGATAGTATATCGCACCGGATTCAGCCTGGGGAAACATTGCTGAGTATAGCCGGAATGTATCAGGTGGATGTCAACGCGCTTGCGTCCCGGAATGAATTGTCCGACATCAATAGTATTATCGCCGGCAGGCAGTTGCTGATTCCGCGCGGCGCCGCAGGCCACGAAGCGGCTCTGCCGGTTGCCGGTCCACAGGTGAGGCGTTTGGCCTGGCCGCTGGTAGGCGCGATTACCTCACCTTTTGGCACAAGAGATGGCAGGCCGCACGAAGGCATTGACATCGCCGCGGAGGAGAATACCCCGATGCGGGCGGCGGCGGCCGGCAAGGTGGTTTTTGCCGGCCCCAGGGGAACCTACGGGCTGGCGGTGATTATCGACCACGGCAACGGGCTGCGCACCCTGTATGCTCACTGCTCAAAACTACTTGTTACTGAAGGTAGTGTTGTCGATACCAATACCATTATCGCCCTGGCCGGCAGCACCGGCCGTTCCACCGGGCCGCACCTGCACCTGGAGGTGCTGCAAAACGGTGTTCCACTCGACCCGTTGAACTGGCTGGCGCGGGAGAGTTACTACAGCTAAAAAATAAAGGCCGCTATCATAGCGGCCTTTATTTTTTAGGTATTCAGGAGTCAGGATACTTCTGCACGAAAGCATTCTTTCATTTTGACTTACTGACTACACATTCATAAATTAAATATTATTTAATAAGGTAGCCGTGATCTACATTGCTTGAATTTCAGTTACTTTTAGATCAACTCTGTAACCTAACTGCTGTAAAAAGCTTTCGCACTCTTCCCAGGTGACCCCAAAAGCTTTGACGTCTGCAAGTCCTAAACGGCTAGTTATATCTCGCAAAGTTTCGTAGTTTCTTTCCTCAAAGTCGGCTTCCATCATAGACATTTCAGCCCAGTTAACCAATTCTGACAGGGTAATGCGGTGAAATAAATAATCTATTATTTTTTGTGCTATATTCTGACGAGTAACTTTCATCGTTATTCCCCTTTTGAATTTTTTTATGGCCTTTATCCTCAGGATATTTTACGTTTATTTCAACAAGATTACCGTTTTGATCATAAATCTCCTGGCAAAACTTTACTGTTAGTTCTAAATAGTCTACATCTTTGATGTATCGTGCGAACCAGCCGTATTTACCCTTAATTTCATAAAAATAACGTCGGCCGCCGTCAGAAAGCTCGATCCAATGGCGAAATTTTTTTTCATTTTCTGTTCGCTTATTGGTCACAGCTAACTAGTGCTCCTTAATTTTAGATTTAGTATAAACCTTTAACGATAAATTGTCAATAAAATCCATATTACGGTAAACCTTTACATACTTTCCTTTACAAGATATTATATTGAAAGTAGTTTTAGGTGAAAAGACCAGGGGGGATATACGTATTGTACCACCTGCTATTTGCCGGGGATGACGGGCAACTGTATGACCACCATACCCTGCTCGCTACCGGCCGGGCCGGCGACCGTTTCGTCGAACTGGTGGAGGAAGACATGGAAAAGCTGCCTTCAGGAGCTTCACTGGCCATGATTCCCGGTGGGACGCCGGTGGGATTGACCCGCGCCGGACATTTTACCACCCTTGAACAAAACCCTTGGGCGGCGGGGCGGTCGTGGGCGGTCGGGGCGTTGCTTCCGCAGGGATATACACGCACTCTGCTGCCTTCTTATGTAAGAAGCGAAAAAGAGCAGCCGCTGTCCTTGCTCGGTTACACCGCTGTAGCTTGCCGCAACGGCGAGTTGTACGCGGCTGCGCGTTGTACCGATGAGCCTGACCGCTGGGACCCCGCTCACTATGACACCGCGGTCCTCCCCGCGCGGGTGAGGGACAAGCTGGCGTTGTTGCCGGAAAACCGTATTATCAGCCATTTAGCCCATTGTGCCCTGGAGTATCATTGCTTCACCGCCCAAAATATTTTTTACGGTCGCTGGGAGGGCGGGATCCCGGTTTCACCCGCCTGCAACGCCCGGTGTCTGGGCTGTATATCGCTGCAGCCGGCGGGGTGCTGTCCTTCACCGCAAACGCGCATTGAATTCCGGCCCGCTCCCGTGGAAGTGGCGGAAGTGGCGGTCCCCCACCTGAACGGGGGGGATGGGGCTATCGTTAGTTTCGGGCAAGGCTGCGAAGGAGAGCCGGCGCTGGCGGCGGACACTATTGTAGAAGCGATCAGGAATATCCGTGAGTCAACCGCCTTGGGTACGATTAATATGAACAGCAACGGCGGTCATACCGCCGGTGTCAAAGATATTTGCCGGGCCGGCCTGGACGCGATCCGGGTCAGCTTGATCAGCGCCCTTGAGGATACCTACAACGCATACTACCGGCCGATGGGCTACGGCCTGGCCGATGTTCGCCGTTCGCTTGAGACGGCGGCTTCATACGGAGTCTACACTTCACTCAATTTGCTGGTCCTGCCGGGCCTGACCGACCGGGCGGACGAAGTGAAGGCTTTATCGGCTTTTATCAGGGAAACTGGAGTAAAACTGGTTCAGTTGCGCAACCTGAATATCGATCCGGACTGGCTTTTTGATCGTTTGCCCGGGGGCGGGGGGGACATTATCGGGGTAACGGGCCTGATTGAGGCGCTGGAAGAAGTGCCGGGGCTGAGCGTGGGGAACTTCAGCCGCCCGGTAAGATAGCAGGTTATTCTTGCAGGTGACCGGCCAATATGTTACAATATGTTAGTGTGTTTCTTCAAATGTTTCATGACTACTAAGTTATCAGTAATTAGTAATCAGGCGTCAGAATGGGAGAACGGTTTATCGTTTCAAAGCATTCAGACTACTGACTACTGACTACTGACTACTGACTACTGAAAAGAGGTGAACCCGATGAAAGAAGCTATACATCCGAAATATGGGAAAGCCAAGGTATCCTGTGTTTGTGGAGAGACCTTTGAAACAGGTTCTACCAAACAAGAACTACGGGTAGAAATTTGTTCCAAGTGCCATCCTTTTTATACCGGAACGCAACGAACCATAGATACTGGCGGGAGAGCCGAGCGCTTCCGTAAAAAATACGGCTTAACTAAGTAGGACAGGTAGCAGGGCGGGCGCTCTGCTATTTCTGATTTAGGCGTACAGTCAGTTTTATAGAGGTGAAAGTTATGGGCGATAAATACCAGTACGGAGGTCAGGCCGTAATTGAGGGAGTGATGATGCGCGGGCCGGATTCCCGCGCCATTGCCGTGCGCCGGCCGGATCAGACTATAGTGGTGGACCAAAAGCCGGTGGGGTCATTGACCAAACGGGTCCCGGTCTTAAAATGGCCGCTGGTGCGGGGCGTGGTAGTGCTGATCGAATCTCTGGCGCTCGGGATTGAGGCGTTGACTTATTCAGCCAACCAGGCCGTCGGTGAAGATGAAGAACTGACCGCGAAAGAAATCGTGTTTACCATCGGCGGAGCGCTGGCGCTGGCTATTCTTCTTTTTGCCGTGTTGCCGACCGCCTTGGCGCATCTTCTAAATAAAATCGCCCCGGGGAGTTTAATTCAGAACTTGATTGAAGGGGTTTTCCGCATTGCCATTTTTCTGGCCTACGTGGTTGCCATCGGCAGGCTGGAGGATATCAAACGCGTATTTCAGTACCACGGGGCTGAACATAAAGTGATTAACGCTTATGAGGCCGGAGACGACCTGTCCGTGGAGTTGGTACAGCGTCATTCCACCGCTCATCCTCGCTGTGGCACGAGTTTTATTTTGATCGTGCTGGTAATCAGTATCTTGGTGTTTTCCCTGCTGGGCCGTCAGGTCCTGTGGTGGCGGATTCTTTCCAGGGTGCTTCTTTTGCCCGTGATTGCGGGGATTTCCTATGAATTGGTTAAACTATCGGGTAAATACGCCAGTGTTCCCTGGTGCCGCTGCTTGATCGCGCCGGGGCTTTGGCTTCAAAAATTAACAACCAGCCCGCCGGATGACGGGCAGGTGGAAGTGGCGATAACTGCCTTTGGGGCAGTGCATAAGGCGGGTGAGTAAAATTGTTGGATAAATTGTCGGCCCTGGAGGATAAGTATGAGGAACTGAGTAAATTGATCGCCGACCCGGAGGTAATGACCGACCTGGCACGCTGGCAGCAGTACGTCAAATCGCATGCCGACCTGGCTGATGTGGTTGGCGTTTACAAAGAATACAAAAAAACAGTTAAAGAAATCCAGGAGACGCGAACAATCCTGAGCGAAGAGACGGACGGGGACTTGCGCGATATGGCCGAAGCTGAACTTGAACAACTGCTTGGCAAAAAGTCGGAGCTGGAACTTAAGCTCAAAGTGCTGCTTCTGCCCAGGGACCCAAATGATGAGAAGAACGTGATCATGGAAATACGCGCCGGAACCGGCGGCGAAGAAGCGGCGCTGTTCGCGGCCGACCTGTTGCGCATGTACGCGCGTTTTGCGGAAAATCAGGGCTGGAAAACCGAGATACTGAGCGCTAATTATACCGACATCGGCGGTTTAAAAGAAGTAGTTTTTAATATTGAGGGGCGCGGGGCTTACAGCAGGTTGAAATTCGAGAGCGGCACGCACCGGGTGCAACGGATTCCCACCACTGAGTCCGGCGGGCGGATTCACACCTCGGCGGCCACGGTGGCGGTGCTGCCCGAGGCCGAGGAGGTAGACGTGGAGATTGATCCGAACGACCTGCGCATCGATGTGTTCTGCGCTTCCGGCCACGGCGGCCAGTCGGTGAACACAACCCAGTCCGCCGTCCGGATAACCCATATCCCGACCGGAATAGTTGTTTCCATGCAGGATGAAAAATCGCAGCACAAGAATAAAGACAGGGCGATGAAGGTATTGATGGCGCGCCTGCTTGACCGCGCCCAGACCGAACATCAGCAAAAGCTGGCCAGCACCCGCAAGTCGATGGTCGGGACGGGTGACCGCAGCGAGCGAATTCGTACTTATAATTTCCCCCAGAACCGGGTGACCGACCACCGGATCGGACTTACTTTACACCGCCTGGACGGGATTCTGGAAGGCGACTTGGTCGAGATTATCGAGACATTGGTTACTACCGATCAGGCTGAACAGCTTAAGCAAGTGGAATAATCATGTTAACTGTCAAAGAAGCCTTGCGCCGGGCCGGGCAAATACTGAAAGAAAGTGGCGCCGGCACTCCCGCCCTGGACGCCGCGGTGCTTCTCGGTCATGTGACCGGCCGCAGCCGGGCGGGACTTTACCGGGATTGGGAGCGCGTTCTCCCGCCGGAAGAAGAAGCCCGGTTTTTAGCGATGATAGCCAGGCGGGAGGCGGGCGAGCCGGTGGCCTACCTGACCGGACACAAGGAATTTATGGGTCTGGATTTTACCGTCAATAACTCTGTGCTGATCCCCCGGCCGGAAACCGAACTGCTGGTTGAGAAAGCAATTCAGCTTGCCGGGACTGATTGTGTCATTGTTGACGTTGGTACCGGTTGTGGGGCTATCGCAGTTAGTCTGGCCGTTTTTTTGCAGCGCGTCGAGGTTTACGCTACCGAACAGTCGCCCGGCGCTCTTGATGTTGCCCGGCTGAACGCTGTTAAACAAGGAGTTGAGCGGCGCGTCTCATTTTTTCAAGGTGATCTGCTCGCACCGTTGGCCGGTCTGGATTTAGCCGGCCGGGTGGATCTGATTACAGCCAATTTGCCGTATATTGCCACGCATGAAATCAGCACGCTGGCGCGGGAGGTGCGGCTGTACGAGCCGGTAGCCGCCCTGGATGGGGGCGCGGACGGGCTGGAACTGTACCGGCGATTAATTCCCGCCGCGGCAGATATGCTAAAACCGGGCGGCAGGCTGCTGATAGAGATCGGGTGCGGACAACGAGACGCCGTGGTCAACCTCTTGAGCCCCCCGTTATGGGAAACTATGGTGCTTAAGGACTTGGCCGGACTAGACAGACTGGCGGTTGGCCGCCTTTTGACATCGCCTACCCGGCGGTAGAGGTTTTTATGCGAGAAAAGAAGATTGACACAAAGTACATAACAGTGGACCCTTCACGCCCGGAACCAGGTCCCCTGGAGGAAGGCGGAGCCATTTTACGCAAGGGCGGATTGGTGGCCTTCCCCACCGAGACCGTGTACGGTCTAGGGGCGAACGCTCTGGACGGGCGGGCTGTGGCCGGAATCTTTGAAGCAAAAGGCCGACCCGCGGATAATCCCCTGATCGTCCATGTCGCCGGCCGGGAGGCGCTTAGCGGCCTGGTTAAAACAATTACCGGGGCGGCGGAAGCATTGATGAGCGCCTTTTGGCCCGGCCCGCTGACAATAATTTTGCCGGTTGGTGATGCCGTGCCGTTCCAGGTTACCGCCGGCCTGGCCACTGTCGCCGTACGTATGCCTGATCACCCGGTGGCGCTAGGCTTGATCCGCGCGGCCGCTGTTCCCGTCGCGGCGCCCAGCGCCAATACATCAGGACGGCCCAGTCCAACAACAGCACAACATGTTTTAAACGACCTTGGCGGGCGGATTGACCTGATTTTGGACGGC
>MVQK01000021.1 GCA_002067515.1 Pelotomaculum sp. PtaB.Bin013
AAGCAAAATGCCGCTTTGCCAAAGCTGCAAAGTGGCGTTTTCTTCCATTTTAAGAGAACATCTCGCCCATTCGCCTGATGGATACAGGTTGTGGGGCTGATGTGATGTAATGTGATGTAACTCATTTGAGTTAACTTTCAACATTACCCCAATCTTTCAACGATTACCGGTTGGTAATGCACACCCCCTGCTAAATTTCAACGATTACTCCAATCAACCTCAACGGAAAACGGACGGATTATATTTCGTTAGCACCAAAAAAACCCGCCAGAAATCGAGAAAGCCGCTCTGCAAAACGCATGAACGGCTTAAAAACAGGCCTTTCAGGCAAAATAAAACCACCCACCGATAAAATTCTTTTTATCAATAGATGGTAGATAATCTGGTGCGGGCGGGGGGAGTTGAACCCCCACGAGGTTGCCCCCACTGGATCCTAAGTGTCGGGAGAACATATTTTCTGGTTATAGCATAATTTTTGTGTTCACGAAAGACCTTTAAAACTAAGGGTTTTTATTTTTGCCGTGGATAAGGTAGACTAGAAAAATAGGGTGAAAAATAAAAGACGGCACCATTTTGGCACCATTTTTTTACCTGTCAGGGCAGTAGGGACAAGAGTTAGCGGTCTTTTATGTGGCGTGTTCTAGGCTAGCTTTGCCCGCCTTTGATAACGTTATCAATCCACCTGGTTACCGTTTTAATATTACGACTTGTCGTGACGGCAATTTCATCAATA
Organism: Pelotomaculum sp. PtaB.Bin013; assembly: GCA_002067515.1. Classification (GTDB taxonomy): domain Bacteria; phylum Bacillota; class Desulfotomaculia; order Desulfotomaculales; family Pelotomaculaceae; genus Pelotomaculum_D; species Pelotomaculum_D isophthalicicum. Next base: position 734 of record MVQK01000021.1, read on the forward strand.
GATTTTCCCTCTTTCCATAGACGCTCAGCGGCCCTCCTGTCACTTATATATAATCTTTTTGCTGCCTTCTTATCTTGACCGCAATCAGGGCAATAATTTTTTTTGCTCTTTGAAATAGCCCTGTTTCTAAAATATAAGTGGCCACAACCGTCACAGGTAGTTACTCCACCTGTCTTTTTTGTTATTGTCTGTACTAATAGGACCCACACTATTCTTATAAATCCTAATCCAGCATTGAGAGATAATTCTGGCTGTGTATCTTTCCAGCTCAGCCATAAAATAGGTCCTTGTTGAAGGTGGCTTAGGTGCTTATTAATGGCAGCGGTTAAGAAGTATTTTTGAGCTTGTATCGGTAATCTGGAGATATTTAAATCCGGATCTAATCCAGCGATTTCCCATAGATCTGCTTGAGGGGGTTTGTTGTTCATAAGGGAAACAGAAATATCAAGTAAAGACTTAACATATAACGCTATTCTTCTCCATTGTTCAATATTTTCTATCGGAAACCAATCACAATCCTTTGATACCGAGGACCAAAAACAAATATGGTGAAGGGGATGGTTACAAATCCATAAAGGTCCCCATTGTTCTGAAAAAAGCCTTATTTTTTCAGAATCTGCATCCGAAAGACAAATAAACCGTTCAAGTAGATTCTTAGTATTTTGATTCCTAATGAATTTCCATTTCAAAGAGAGAAGGTCATGAAGATCTTTCTTTCCAGGGTGCTCCCAGCCATCAGGAACAGGGTAGACCAAAAAGTCCTGTTCATCATGCCTATAAAGCTTGACTAATGGCGGTTTCCATATCCCCCCACCTTCAGTTAAAAAAGTTTCATCATATGTAAGTCCTTCTAATTGGTATCCTTCAAAATCCATAAAATATTTTCATCCCCTAAAAAGTAGAACTTATGTAGAACTATAAACATTTTATATTAATGAGTTAAATTGTATCATATAGGAAGAAAAAAACAAGGGGGAAGACAATGGATATGGATAAGTGGCAAGAAAAACCGACGCTTAGTGTTCCAGAAGCAGCAAAGATACTAGGTATTTCCCGCTCTTTGGGTTTTCGGATGGTGGAGCGGGGAGAATTACCGGCATTACGTCTGGGCATGAAACGGTTGGTCGTTCCAACAGCGGCAATAGTACGGATATTGGAGCGGGCAGCGGGTGTATAAAAACAACCCGCCTGCTCGGCTTACCGGATACCAAAGGAGGCTCTGCGGACGTTGCTCCTACGACACGCCGCGGGAAAATAATAAACATCCATCCCGATGGACACCAATCGGTGTGAAGGGTGGACATGTTTAAAAGCATGAAGGGAGGATTTATTTAGTGTCTCCCGAAGCAAAGGCCCGGAGGCGGGCAAACCGGAGGCTTGGGAAAAAGGGACTTGAACGGAAAAACAATTACGGTATAACGGATTTAACACCATACAATATGGTAAGGCAATTGAAGGGAAAAAACATCATAATGCGATAAACCCCGCTTTTCGATGGAGCGGGGTTTTTGGATGGAAAAGTATAGCCGGTGAACTATAACCCGGCAGGCAGGCCGGGCGTGACAGGAAGTGATTAAACTGTCTGTACCTATCTTACAACAAAATAATGATATTTTTCAATTGGTCAAAGAACTTCCCTTTATTGAGGTAGCCCGCCGTTACCTGCCCGGGGAGTTACGGCACCAGGGAAGCCGGTGGGTAACCCGCTGCCCTTTCCATGAGGACCGCTACCCTTCCCTGGTGGTGTATCGAGATGGTTGGAAATGCTTTGGCTGCCAGGAACACGGTGACAGCGTTGACCTGGTTGCCCTGCTGCATAACCTCCGGCCACTGGAAGCGGCCCGGATGATTGCCGCTGATTTTGGTATCCCGCTCCCTGATGCAACCCAGGAGGACATTGCCCAGGCCCGGCAGGCTACCCTATTAGCAAAGGCACGGCGGGAATTAAAAGCCTGCTTCAAGGTGAAGGAGAATGAAGTTTATCAGCGTTTATCATCCATTTACCGGGCGGTAGACAGTAAGCTTGCCGGGATCCAGACTGAAGAGGATTTGGAGCGGCTGGGTGGGCTGTATCATATTGAACCAATTTTGGAGCATGTGTTGGAAGTACTGAGAACTGGGAAGATGACTGATAAGGTTGCTGTCCTAAAAAGTGATCGAGTGAAGCGGTGGTGCAATAAATGAGCAAACACATAGATGATATTTCAGATGAAGAATTAAAAGCGCTACTTGATGACCTGGATGGCAAACAATCGCAGGAGAAAAAGCAAAAGCCAGCAGATGGAAAGGAAATCAAATTTGTCCGGATGTCCGATGTCAAGCCTGAGGAAGTTTCCTGGCTGTGGGATCCATATGTGCCGTTAGGGAAAATAACCCTTCTGGAAGGTGATCCGGGCTGCGGCAAAACGTGGGCGGCCCTGGCGATAGCAAGCGCCATTTCAACCGGCAGCGCCTTACCTGATGGTGACAGCGGCAGGTGTATTATGAAGCGTGCTCCTGGCAAGGTGATCTATCTAACCGCTGAGGATGGTATAGCTGACACGCTACGCCCACGCCTGGACGCTGTTAAGGCTGATGTAGAGAACATTTACGCCATCACCGGGACACAAGACGAAAGCGGTGATAATGCTTTCTCATTCGCTGACCTGGCCCTGCTGGATGGCATGGCCGAAGCGCTCAAGCCGGCGCTGGTTGTTATTGACCCGCTCCAAGCCTTTCTGGGCGCTAGTATTGACATGCATAGGGCTAATGAAGTAAGGCCCCTCTTAGCCAGGCTGGCCGCTTTGGCCGAGCGGCATAAATGTGCCATGTTGTGTATCATACATTTATCAAAAGCTACCGCAAGCAAGAGCATATACCGCGGTATGGGTAGTATAGACTTTACAGCGGCTGCCCGGAGCGTTCTCCTTGCTGGCAGTGACCCTCAGGACACCAAAAGGAGGGCACTGGTGCATATTAAATCAAGCCTAGCTGCGGCAGGTCAAAGCCAGGGCTTTGAGTTAGGAGATAACTTCTTTTGGACAGGTATTTCCGAACTGACAGCAGGCGCGTTATTAGCCAATGAAGTTAATTTGGCTGATAAAAAGAACAAACTTGATAGCGCGGTAGAGTGGCTTACTGAAATCCAAGACGAGGACATTTCACTAATGACACTAAGACGGGTTAAGGAAAAATTATGTATAAAAGCATACAAGAAACCGGGTGAAAAGAACGGTCCATATCTTTGGGAATTACCAGGGAATAACTTCCAAAGCGACAATGATAATATTATACCTTTTGGTATGGTCCCTAAGGGCAAAAAAATGAGCAACCCGTCAACCCGTAATTATTCCAGTAATGACGCAGACTCCATGGGTCGTTCATCAAAAAACAATGAACAAAACATGGAAGTCAACGGGGTCAAGACTTCCGGAGATTCTTACGGGTTGTTCAATAATGTGCCCTTAGAGGAACAACCCAAAAATCAACAAAATGAGCAATCGGTAACCGAAACCGCTACTGGTAATAATGGTAATCAATTACAGGACATTTTAGGGCAGGAGGTTGATATAGATGAACTCCCCTTCTGAGTTAATCAGACAGTTAAATTATTACGGTGTTCACGTTTTGAAGGGGGATTCTGGCATCCGGGTAAAGCTACCTAAACCGCTCCCTCCTGAAGCTATCCAGTTATTGAGAGAGTTAAAACGGCTCTCTAAAGCGGAGTCCTGGGACGAAGAAAAAATTATTCAAATTTACGTCGATATGCTTGCCCGACAGAACAAACGCTACCCTAAAGGCGCGTTAGAATTCACATACCAGAGCAGACCCGACCTGTTGGCAGCTTTACAGAAGGCAGAGGCTAACTATACGGCGGCATATCACCAGCAAGACATGTCCGGCTGCCGGCAGGCAATTAGCAAAGTTGAAGCGGTGCTAATCAAAATGATTGAAGCCTTCGAGCTTGAGCATGAAGATATCTGGCAAGAAGGGAGAGACTAACCCAATGCTTTTATCGGAGCAAGAAACCATCATAAGATTTGACGAGGAAAGCGAGATTGCCGAGGTTTACACTATTAGCCCGCGCGTTCAAAAGTTGTGGATAAGCAGAAGGGCGAGCCGTCCGGGTGGTTTTACAGTTTGCCCAAGGCTACCGTTTTATTGAAACCGGCGAACAAGATAATTCGGATAGGCGGTAGGCGCAAGATGCCCGCTAATGCTTCAGACGGTGCAGCAGGTGAATAGGTGGAGCGGGTATCTCAAAGTACTGGAGTGGTAGGAGGGTGAAATGAGACAAAAGTATGTTGAGATTCGCTTAACAAAATGCAGGCTCTTCCTGACGGAACCGGAACTGCAAAACCTGCTTTCCTTAAACCCGCTCCTATGGAAAGAAGGGATCCGGCGCGGCAAATACATCCTCCGGGCACGGGCTGCAAAGGGGCGACAGGCAGGCGGTAAGCAAGCAGAGGAACTGCCCTGGAATTTGAAAGGGGGTATGCGATAGGTTATAGGCTTTATGTGTGGTACTACTGTGGTACTACATTGATATTACTGCTATTTAAAGGAAAAGGTAGGTTATAAATGGGGGCTTTAGCAGATAAAGACATATACTGGGCCAACAACGTTGAGCCAGTCAGGGGTTTAGAAGTGATTCAAAAATACATTTCTGAACTTAAACAAAGTAGTAATATTCTGGAGAAGACAATCGCAAAAATGTCGAAAATCCATAAGGAATTCAGGAGCCTATCCCGTCAAGGGAAGTTTCCGCTGGCTGATTATGAAAAGATGGTGGCGGAGGATTCAAGACTAAAAATGGAAGCGGAAAAGGAATTAAAAGAAGGTTTGAAGCGTTACAGGCAATTACAAAAAATTTTAAAAAGAAGGATAAGGGAATGCAAAGTGAGACAACGATAACAATTAGTGTTGACGCATCGCAATGTTATGCTGCTATGAAGAATGTTGCTGATAGGACTGAAAAAGAGACTGACAGAGCTAGGGCTGCTTTCGATAAAACTAACAAAAAAATGGAACAACTTCAGAAGCGAACCCAAGCTTTGGGACGCATGACGGTTAGTCCCACTCGGCTTGTTGACCGTGTATCAAGTCCTTTGAGGAACATAGAATCAAAGCTGAGTCGCCTTTCCACGGTCAAGAAGATACCAATTGAGGCGGTAGATAAGACAACCAGTATAGTACAGAGGATCACAGGGGCACTGACCAGCCCTTTAGCCCTGCTTGGTGGCGGAGCTGGTGCTGCTGCCTCAGTTGTTTTTCCTTTAAATTTAGCTGGCGAGATGGCCAGATCGCGCAATGCCGTGATAAATTATTCTAGCTCAATAGAAGAGGGTAAAAAGAACTTCGAGGACCTTGTTAATTACGCGATAAAGTCGCCTGTTTACGAGGTTCCTTTTGCAACTCAAATGGGTGGCCGATTACTGACGCTTACTAAGGATATTAACTTTACCAAAAGAGCACTTGAATCATTTGGTAATTCAATGTTATATACTGGGGCAACCACGGATGGTCTAAAACTTGCGTTCCGTGGGTTTACACAGATTGCAACAAAAGGCAAGCTACAGGTGGAGGAATTGTATCAGGTCACTGAAAACCTTGGTGTCCCTTTACAGTGGATTACTGAGGAACTTGGAATCACCGGGGACGAACTAAGCGATCTGGGAAGGCTTGGGATTTCTGCGAAGGATGCAATGGAAGGCATTTTAAGGACATTAGAAAAACGGTACCCTAAAGCAAATTATAATAATGATTTATTAGCTCTCGCTTCTAACACTAAAGAAACAGCCAGGGTTGTAGTTTGGCAATTTGGTGAGGGTATGGCACAGCCCGTTATTCGAATTCTGCAGGATTTGACCGGAACCCTTGATCCCACAGGTGACAAATTTGTTGCCTTTAGTGAACGAGTTAAAAACGCTGGCAAGCAAGTAGGTGAATTCTTTGAGCGTAGCTATAATTGGATTAAAGAGTTGTTTAGCGATGAGAAATTTCAGGGCATGAGTCCGGGTGATAAATTTGTCTACATTATAGACCGGGGCCTTGACGATGTTATTGCATATATTAATGGCGACGGCGGGGAAAAGGTCGGGTCTATATTTACCAAGCTTGGGGAAATAGCTGCAAGGGCTTGGTGGACTGGGTTAACTGGCATGGCAAGCGGATCTGCTCAGGCTTTAATGCATGGCAATATTATGGGTGCTATCGGGCTTGCGGCTGGTGCCTCCCTGCTGGGCGGTGGCATGCTGGTGCGCGGTGCATGGGGCGCAGGAAAAGGACTTGTTAATGCCGGGAAGTGGGCTGCTGGGAGAATGGGGCTAACAGGTGCGGCAGAGGCCGGAACGGCGGCGGCTGAAGAAGCAGCGACAGCAACAAGGGGTGCCGACTTATTGCCGCGTTTAGGGATTCTTGGACGAATGGCAGGCAAAGTTGTTATCCCGTTAGGTGTTGGTCTTGATGTACTTTCAGTTGCAAGGGCAAGGCCAGAAGAGCAGGCAAAGAAAATAGGTGGCTTAACAGGTCGCTGGACCGGTATGTTTGCCGGAGCTAAACTAGGCGCTATGGGTGGCGCGGCGGTAGGTTCAGCTATTCCCGGTGTAGGGACTGCTATTGGTGGAGGTGTAGGTGGCTTTCTTGGTGGTATCGCTGGCTTTTCGGGCGGCGGTGCAATTGGTGAAAAAATTGGTGCAAATCTAAAGCGCATGAAAACTGTCGTTGCAACGAAATTTAGTGAGATTAAGAATAGTGCTATAACAGCGGTACAGCAAATGGGTATAAACATTACTGACTGGTTCAGTCAACTGCCAGAGCGGGCCGGTTATGCTGTCGGCTATATAGTTGGCTGGTTTTCAGGTTTGCCGGGTCGTATATCCATTTTTGTCCAACAGTTGCCGGGTATTATAACCACATGGTTTAGCCAAGCATGGTCCTCCGCTACCCAATGGGCAAGTCAAACCGTTGCAGATATAGGGGTCTGGTGGAGTTCGTTACCGGATCGTGTGTCTGAATGGTGGTCGGGTGTAACATCAGCAGTAGATACGTGGGCGCATAGTTCTTATACATCAGTTGTGAATTAGTTTAGCGGTATTCCGGATGCGATAGAAAGTTGGATTACTGATGGTATTAATAGGATTAAATCCCTTGGAGTTGGTATCGGGGAAAAATTCGAAAGTGGTTATAGTGCCGGGAAAGAAGCAGCAGAACCACATGCCGCTGGCGGCATTCTTACGAGGCCTCATCTCGGATTAGTGGCTGAAGCGGGACCAGAAGCAATAATACCACTGTCTGCAAGGATGAGGGATAGGGGTATTGACCTGTGGCGACGGACGGGAGAGTATTTAGGCGTCAGGCCATACGCTGAAGGAGGATTTGCAGGGCTAATGCCAGCGTTAGCTAGCGCCAACGGGATTGCAATTCAAATAACTGGCGATACGCATATTCATATTTCCAATGCTAAAGAATTAGATGAAGATGCTTTGGCTTTAAAGATAGGGCGACAATTTGCTCAGAATATAAAGAAGGCACTGGAAAATAGAGCATAATCAAAGGAAGGACTTTCCTGTGTTGACGTCGAAGCCTCCGCATAAAATACCAAACGGATGTATTGTTATGGATATCCTAGCTGGGTTTATGGTATTTTTGGCCCTTGTCGGGCTGGGAATTGCACTTGTGCTTTTTGGGGTCAAAGCGATAACAAAGAAGGGTTGGGAATATAAAAAGACCGGCATTTTAGCTGCTGTTGCTGGTGTTCTATTTCTCGCTGGCATGGTGATGGCTGGACCATCAGTTAAACAAGGCTTTGAAGCTGGGCGGCAGGCTGCGAAAGAAGATTCTGCTGCCCCTGCTTCAACAACCCCTCCCCATGAAGAGGTATTACAAGAACAGAAAAATGAGGGCGAGAAAAACCAAGCACAGCAGGCTGAACAATCAGTATCCACAAAAGAGGAACATATTGCCAAGAATGAGCAAGACCTTCTTTATGAGGAGTGGTTAAAACATACCATTACCAGCACTATCGGAGAAAGCACCAATACCGACAAACCGCGAATCGAATCCGTTCTTTTTTATAATAAAGAAGAGACAGAAGTGGAGATCACTCTTTGGGCTGATAACAACCTAACTCCTGGCTTAATCCGGGATGGAGCTATAACGAAATCGACAGAGGTGTTACATCGAATATTTTCTGATTCTCGCGCAAAGAGGGTACTTTTATACTGGTTATTCCCAGTCAAAGATTCTTACGGGCAAGAAAGGCAAATGGTTCTCATGCAAGTAATTATGACTAGAGAGACGGCAAATAAGATTAACTGGAGTGGATTAAGTCCCTTGGGTCTTCCAAATGTGGCAGATAAATTTCATATTCATCCAAGTTTGCAATAAAAGCAAGGGTTTGAAACCTATATAATGTATGGTATACTGAATTTAGAAAATGCGTAAAATTAAAGAGGAACCATGCGGCAAACACGGTTCCTCACAACAGCCGCTTTATGGGCGGTCGGCTTCGGAGAAACGGAATAGACCGTTATTCCTTGGGCAGGAGCGGTCTATTTCCTGTTATGGAAAGAAAGTACCAAAACGACTAATGTCGCAAATGAAATCATCAGCGTCAAAGCCTGGTATACTTCCATAGGCATCACCTCCTTCCGGAGGGAATGCCGACCGCCCTGAGCCTTTCTGTTGTGAAATTATTATAACACAAGAGGAAATACTTAGGTAAATATTAAGAGGTCATTATAATCACTCTCATATGAGAGTGTTTTTGTTTTGTAAATTTAAGGAGGTAATCTCCATGGACATATACCTCAGGGACCCAGAGGGATTAGAACTCCATCTCCCGGTCAACCCCAGCGAGATAACGGCGAAGGGAGTCAAGAAACAAGTTTATGGGAGCGTGATCCGGTAATGGCCAACCAAAACCCTACCTCCTCGCGTATGGTTGATTGGTTTCTCTATAACCTGCCGATGCTTAAAGAGCAGGTGGAGACCATGGAAGGTAGCACGACATGTAAAATAACCATTGTTTGGGCGCGAACCCAAAACACTGAGAGTAAGATAGAAAAATACGCCATAAAAAGGAATACCGTATTGTCGGCAGTAAGTGCGGTTGAGAAGGGGATCAGGTCTCTTCATCCCGATCAGCGTAAAGTATACCGGCTAAAATACAAGCAAGGATTTTCTAATAAAGCTATAAGAAAACGACTTTATTTCTCCACTAGAACCGTTGAAAGGAGATTGGCGGAAGTAAGGAACATGATCTCAATGATAATCGCCAACGCGCTCCACTACCGCCAGGGACTGGACCGCTCCAGGGCAATGAAGACGGCCTGGGCAATGCTGAAGCAGGGGCGTTTTACAGCAAGGTTGCCGGTGTAACCTACGGCCTCCGTCAAACAGCCCTTTTAAGGCTGAAGCGGTATAACCTGGATTCCATAGCGGTTAACCTGGTCCGGGAGAACAACCCGGAGGACGGGAACGCAGTGGCTGTCCTGGTGACAGTGGCTGGCAGACGGCCCTTCAAGGTTGGGTACCTGCCCCGCTCCATAGCAGCAACGTGGAGTTACCTGGTGGCAGCCGGCAGGGTAGAAGCCAGGCTGGAGCGGGTGACCGGGGGCAACGGCAAGGCTCTGGGCGCGGTGATAAGATTGGTACTGGCAGCAGCATAAGGAGCGGGTATGGTCCCGCTCCACCTTCAGCAGGTTGTAGTTGAGTTCGAAGGACCATGAAAAAACAGGAACAGGAGGTGCCATCATGTATTTTCGTGAAGCCGGTCAACCCATTCCGGCAGCCGGGGCAGCGGCAATTAAACCTCATATTAATAAAGATGAAGCTATGAAATTATTAACTGGATTGGCGAAAGTTTTGAAGTTAAGTGTTTGCCTTGTGGATCATATCAACTATCGCGGAGAAAAATTAAACGGCTTATACAATGGCGCTAATAGACGGATTTATCTTGATAAACACCTAAAAGGATATAAACTAAGGTTTGTTTTGATGCATGAAATTGCGCATTATGTTTTGCATACTGGTAAACTCGGCCCACGTTACTGGAAAGATCCTACTTACAGACAACAACTTGAAAAAGAGGCAGACGATTACGCAATGAGTATATTGAATATCTTGGAAAGACGGCAACCTTTTAGATCTGAGGTGAAGGAGATGGCGTAATGAAAAAGCTGTGCCGCTGGGAACACCTGGCCTGACCGATGCCGGGCATAGAAGTCGGCGGGATGCCTAAGTAGTGACCCGGTCGCAAGCGGAGCGGCGCTAGGGAGCGGGTATTATTAGTTGGAGGTGGAATTTGAATGATCAGTGATAAGGCGCTTTACTTGGTGAAAATAGACTCTTGGGGAGCTGAACAGCCGGTAATCCTTGGTCTGGCTGTAGAAGTGCACGAGGACTACATGGGATTCCATGATAAAGTCCGCGGGCACCACATAAATGGAAAACTTGAGAGAGAAACCGAAGACGGTTTTGTCTGGCACCGTATAGAAAACGGGGAAGACATGGGCAATATTTCACTTAGGGCGCTCGCCCTGGAGGAGTTTAACCAGGTGGTAAGGCCGGGCATGGATTATCCGCCACCGGAATTCCTGACCACGGAGGACCTCTGGGAATTTTACCGGCGCAAGTTTGGCGACCGGGGCAGTCATTATTAGGTATTGAACAGAGATGTGATTAAGGAAAAAATAATAGGGGGGTGGCATGGATGAGGGGGAGGATTGTAAAAAACGAAGGCAAGCGGGGTGTTAGTTATTCGGCTATTGTCGACATTGGTCCGGACCCGGTGACTGGGGATCGAAAACGTAAAAAGGAAACTTTCTCCGGGAAAAAAGAGGCTGAAAAATGGCTTGCCAAAACCATAGTGGAAATTAATAAGGGAACCTATGTTGAACCAGCTAAAACTTCCGTTCGGGAGTGGCTGTTAGACTGGCTTAAATCTTACGGCAAACAAAACCTTGCACCTACTACCTACCAGGGATACAAAATTATAATTGAAAAGCACCTTATCCCGGAATTAGGTGCGATCCCTTTAAGAGACCTAAAGCCAAAACATATTCGGGACTATTATCAGAAGGCCCTTGACGGTGGGCGCGTGGATGGCAAGAAAGCCCTGGGCAAGAGCTTAAGCCCAACCACAGTAAGCCAACATCACCGAGTATTAAGGGAAGCCCTGCAGCATGCCCTTGAATTGGAAATGATAGCCCGGAACCCGGCCGATGCCGTCAAACCCCCAAAGAAGGTAAAGCATGAAATCAAATTCTTGCCGGTGGAGGATGCGAACAAGATTATTGACCTGTTTAAAGGGACCTATATGTTTATACCGGTTTTCTTGGCGGTAACTACCGGAGCCAGGCGCGCTGAAATCCTGGCCTTGACCTGGGATGATGTTGATCTGAAAAAGGGAATTATAAATATCAGGCGCGGTTTATACGTTACCAAGGAACAGTGATTGTTCTTTAAAGAGCCAAAGAATAAAACAAGTCAAAGGGCAGTTGCTATTTCCCCCGAAGTGGTTAAGACATTAAAGACGCACAGAATGGAACAGAAAAAAGACAAGGTAGCTCTGGGGGAAGGGTATCAGGACAATAACTTGATTTGCTGTCTGCAGGATGGAAGTCTGATTAACCCATCTACGGTAACAAAGCGTTTTCAGGAGTTAACCGGAAAGGCAGGTTATAAGGTAACATTCCACCAATTGAGGCACGCTCATGCGAGCTTTCTACTAAAGCAGGGAATACACCCGAAAGTTGTTTCGGAGCGGCTGGGACATAGCAATATCTCCATGACAATGGACCTGTGTAGTCACATAGCGCCGACACTGCAGAGGGATGCTGCTGACCAGTTAGATAATATTCTCTTTAAAAAGTAGCTTCCAAAAACTGCATGGCACCATTTTGGCACCAAAAAAGAGAAAAATGCAAAAGTAAAAGACTTCCAAAACCTCGGAAGTCTTATTTTCATTGGTGCGGGCGGCGGGAGTTGAACCCGCACGAGGTTGCCCCCACTGGATCCTAAGTCCAGCGCGTCTGCCATTCCGCCACGCCCGCAAATAACTATCATTGTTTAAAACCTGTTTTATGCAATTAGATGCTAGCATAAAAAGCTAGACACGTCAAGGTCATTACCAATTGTTATGGAAAACTTCAAATATACGGGTTGAATTTAAAAGCCTTTTCTGCCCGCCCGGGCTACGCCGGAAATGCTCTGGCGCGGTTGGAAATTGAAACAATTAAAATCCTAAAGAGTCAAAATATTTTTAATTGTTCTTGGTTTTATTTTTAGTTTGGAAGGATAATTGATATTTTTGTCGAAAGTAACTTATTGATTGGTTATTGCCTTATTCTTCCATGAGAATCCTTTGCGAATATAATGTTTGGTTTGTTCGAGCAGCAGGGTGATAGCATAACTTTTTTTTGAAGGAAGGCGACAGTGGACCCGGTTAAAAAAATAAACGTAAAATACAAATTAACGCATTGATCTGTTTGAGATTAACTATGATTCTATAAATACAGGGGGGATATATATAATGCTATGGAGTAAACCTCAGAAAAAGCCTGATACTAATCTAGCCGAAAACAGGCAGCCTGCTATGGCGGCAGTATCAACCACACCCGGCGAAATTCAAAGAACTGAAAAAAAAGAAACCATTGTAGATTTAGTAGTCAAGCTTGCGCCAATTATTCAGGAGATGATTCCGATGGACTGTACAATTGGCGTATCAGACAGGGAGAAGTTTGTCTATTATCTTCCCGGTGAGGGAATTAACTTTGGGGCGAAGCCCGGAGACGCGATCCCTAAAGGTAGTGGATTATATGGCGCCGTCAGTACCGGAAGAACTATTGATACAGTGGTGCCCAAGGAAGCTTACGGGGTGTCTTTCAAGTTAAGAGGACTGCCGTTAAAGGATGAAAAAGGGCAAATTATAGGGGCGGTTGCTTTTGGTCTGAGTCTTAAAAACCAGGAGGCGCTAATAGAAGTAGCCCAAAATGTCGCGGCTTCAACACAACAGACATCTGCCACCGTTGAAGAGCTTGCTTCATCAGCCCAGCAGTTGGCCGGCAGTCAAGAAGTCCTTGAGAACTTGGGTAAAGAAGTATTGGAACAGGTGAAGAAAACAGATGTGATACTGGGATTTATTCATGAGGTGGCCGATACATCAAACCTGCTGGGCCTTAATGCGGCTATCGAGGCGGCAAGGGCTGGAGATCACGGGAGAGGTTTCTCGGTCGTAGCTGAAGAAATCCGCAAGCTTTCAATAAAGAGCGCGCAGGCCGTAAAGGAAATCAGGGATATCCTGGCTATTATCAATGATAAAGTGATGGTGATGTCTGAAAAAGTTGTCGAGGCAGCGGCTTTGAGTGAAGAGCAGGCAGCGGCTACCGAGGAGATATCTGCCGCTATGCAGGAACTGTCCACTTCAGCAGGAAAGCTTGAGGAAGTAGCTTCGGTTATTTAATTGATCAAATTTACTGCAATCAATTTGTTACCGGTCCCGGGGCGATAGATAAAAATCGGTATTATTCATTTCCGGAATATGAATGGGTGATCTTCTGGGAGTACTCTACTATCGGACTGGTATTGGGGAGGGGATTCAGTTGACTTTAGGAATTAAAGCGAAAATACTTTTTTTAGTGGCTATCTTTGGTGCTTTTATGCTTGGAATAGTTGTTTTTGGTTCCATTTCTATGACTAGTATTGACAATAACTATAATAAGATGTTGGAAAAGGATGTCAAGGCTACCCAATCGATTTTGGAACTGCAAGGTCACCTATATAAAGTAGGATATACTGTGCGTGGGTATTTTATTGATCCTAATGAAAGTAATTTAAACCATTACCGCGAAGCTGTTGAAGAACTGAAGGGGCAGGTGGCTTTTCATAACAACAACGACCTTGCTACTGATAAGGAAGCCTGGTCAAATCTGGAGATTAACGTTAATAGCTATCTGGGTTTGGCGGATAGTATTGTGTCCTCAATGCAACGAGGAGTGCCTCTCCAACAGCTCAGACCTCAAATTGCCGAAGCCGATAGTGTTATGACGAGTTTGGAAGATAACTTGGAAAAAGCTGTTACCCGGTATGAGGAAGTCATCGATACCCGAGGCCAGGAACTAGCCCGTGAAGGCGCCAGGACCGTGGTTACTTCATTCGTGGTTGGCACCATCGTGGCCTTGCTGATGCTGGCTCTCGGTTACTGGTTTGCCGCCGGCATTGCCAAGCCGGTTGTGTCTTTGGCCAAGGCAGCCGGTATTGCTTCATCTGGTGATTTAACCGTGGATATCACGGCTAATTCCAAGGATGAGGTAGGCAAGCTGGCCGGGGCTTTTGGTGACATGGTTCGCAATATGCGCTTGATGGTGCGGCAAATAAACGAAAAGTCCGAGATGGTTGCCGATTCATCCCGGCAATTGACGCTTAACGCTCAGCAAACAGCTGCCGGCGCCAGCGAGACTGCCGCTGCCGCGGGTGAAATTGCCACTACCATTGAACAGGTTTCTTCTAATATACAGGAGATATCTGAATCTTCGCAGTCAGTTAATGAGCAGGCTAACGCAGGCAGTAAAGACGTTGTTAAGGTCAGTGAACAAATGGGGAATATAGCTGAATCAGCTGAGGATGTTTCCAAAGCAATTAACGGCTTGAGTAAAAAAACGCAGGAGATTAACCATATTGTTGGTCTGATCACCACCATTGCCGATCAGACTAACTTGCTGGCCCTAAATGCGGCAATTGAAGCAGCCCGGGCAGGTGAACAAGGACTGGGATTTGCCGTCGTGGCTGAAGAAGTCAGAAAACTGGCTGAACAGGCAGCCAGCGCCACTAAAGAAATAAACGCTTTGGTAAACGACATCCAGGATGAATCGAAAAGAGCAGTTGAGGAAACAGCCAAAAGCGTTAGATCGGTCGAGTCAGGCACTAAGATAGTGCAGGGGGTCGGTGAAGGATTTAGGACTATTATTGAAGCAGTGCAGGGTTTAACAGAGCAAATCCGGGATGTGGCGGCCGCGGCGGAACAAGTGTCGGCGGGGGTGCAAAATGTGGCGGCATCCACCGAAGAACAAACTGCTGTCATGGAAGAGGTTTCGGCTTCCGCCGAATCCTTTTTTGCAATAAAATTAACTTTTTTCTCATATCTTAATATGGCTGGGGCGGCTGGATTCGAA
>MVQK01000022.1 GCA_002067515.1 Pelotomaculum sp. PtaB.Bin013
GGGAAACAGCAAAGGGGGGAATAACATGGAAAACGCCACTATACCCATTTCAAACTTTCAACTGGCTTTTACAGTCTTATTGGTGCTTATAACCGGGGGAATCTCCTCTTTCTTAAAACTGGGCTTGCTAAGGCCCCTAATCTGGGGTACTATCCGGACCTTCGTCCAACTCGTGCTCGTCGGCTACGCTCTCACCTATATCTTTAAAATTAATAACCTCTTCCTGATTATTGCCATAGTGACCCTGATGTGCTACATCGCCGCAAAAACAGCGGTAACAAGAACACCGAACGTCCCCAACTACCCCACCGTGCTGGCTTTCGCCTCTCTTCTGGCCAGTACCTTTCTGGTCGGTTCGATCGTTACCGTTCTGATAATCGCCCCGGAGCCCTGGTATTCCGCCAGAATTGTCATTCCCATTTTCGGGATGATTCTGGGCAACGCAATGAACGGAATAGCCGTCTCCCTGGACCGTTTGTACAGCGAGGCCAGGTCCGGCTCGGCTTTAATCGAGACCATGCTCACTTTTGGAGCCACCCCCTGGGAGGCCATCCAGACCAGTGTCCGCGAAGCCGTTAGAGCCGGTATGACTCCTACCATCAATTCGTTGATGGTGGTGGGATTGGTCAGTCTGCCGGGCATGATGACCGGCCAGATCCTGGGCGGGGCTGATCCGCGGGAAGCCGTGCGTTATCAAATTGTAGTCATGCTGATGATTTCAGCCGCCGTGGCTATTGGCTGCATCATCCTCGTCGGTCTTTCTTACAAAAAGCTGTTTAACGGGGACGGCGCGCTGCAACAGTCCATCCGGCAGAGCAAAGAGGGCTCGTTGTAACCTAACCATTTCTACGCCTTCTTCCCAACCGGATATCTGATAATCGTTTTTACAACTTTGGATGTCGGTTTGGTTAAATACTCCTCTTCATGTGACCCGGTAATTTCAAAGCCGTTTTCTTCGATAAAATTATGCAGGCGTTCGACTGCGGGACCTTCTTCTGAATAAGGGCCAACATGTAAAATCTCCGCTACTGTGCCATACTCCCAAAGTTCAATCCGCACTGGATATTCATCACTCTTTTGCAGCAACTCAGTTGTCCCTGACGGCACCGGCAAACCCCAAATGCCCGTCCACTCATTTTGGGGAACCAGATGAGCATCCGGCCAACGGCCGATTAACTTCCCGACTTTGAAATCTATTCCCTGCTTTTTCAATTGGAACTTCAAATGATAGACCGCTCCATACAAGGCAGGCATAGCTTTTTCCATAACAACGTTTGGATCACCTTTAGTGGTGATTACAGCCATAAGCTGTGGCTGCTTCTCAATCAGAACGGGAACGGGCATTTTAGCAACCATTTTTTACTCCCCACTTCCTAATCATTGCTGTCATCGTTTCAGTTTCCAAATCATATATGGACTGGTCTCTTCGTCGAATCTGGAATAAGAATAGTCTCCGTACAAATCTATAATTTGGTAACCCACTAATTTTATCAGTTCTTCAAATTCTTTCTTTTGAAACAAATAAAAGTTCACATCAAGATATCTTTTCCCAATTAAATTGTTATTATTATCATAAATCTCATAAAATTGCAGCCCGCTTACTATTTGAGACTTATCACTATAATTAAAAATATACTGCATAATCAATGTTCTGTCATTACTAATTTGGTACTTTCCCATATGCCTAAGTGTACCATCAATAGTCTTAAGACGTATTTTGGGGTTATGCAACGTACAAATAAACACCCCGGTTTCAGTCAGGTGATTATATACTCCTTCAAGAGTTTTTTTATGTTTTCTTTTCTCTGTTATTTCTGATAATGAATTAAACGGAATTAAAATAAGATCATATTTATTCTCCAATGAAAGCTCGGTAATATCCATATTATGCACTTGGCAGTTCAACCCGCTTTTCTCTATTTTCTTTTTCAGAACTGCCAGCATCTCTCCTGAGTAATCGACACAAGTTAGATCTATACCGGCGTTTAACAGGGGCATGGATACTCTGCCGGTACCCGATGTTAATTCTAATATCTTGCCTTTTGCCTTCTTAGCTTCTTTAAGAAAGAAATCAATATCAAAATCGACATTCACATAGTGATCATACAAGTCTGCCACTTGATCAAATCGTATTGTCTCATACATATAAGGATTACCTCCATAATTTTACCAGAAAGCATTTTAAAAATATAATTTCTCCACCCAAGCTCTGTTAGCCTCTGAAACAAATAACCTTTACAGAAAAAAACTGTTATGCGAAGCACAGCTGGCATTATTTTAATCAACGAGGCGTCGCTCATCCTCCTGGTGATCATTAAGGATCAAAAAGGATGAAAGACGATATCTTTTTTATAAACCCATGCGTTCCACCCACCGGGGCCATGAACGTAAGCCATGTCCCCTTTTTCCACGCTATTTTACCATGACATGATGAACCTTTTAGTACTCTCAATCGTCCAACATTTTAAATACAAGTGAAGAAAGAGGAGAACCATGAAAAGAGCTTTGTTAATTTTTTTGTTAGTATCAACTCTTCTGATAGTCCCGCACGCGGGTTTTGCCCGGATACCCTTTGACGACATTCAGTCGCACCAGGCTTCCGCTGACATTGAAGCCGTTTACGAAAAAGGGATAATGATTGGTACAGGAGGCAATAAATTCAACCCGGACGAATTTGTTGACCGGGCGCAACTGGCAGTATGTTTAATTAAAACCTTCGATTTGAATTATGATGACTTAAAGTTTATAAAAGCACCTGTCCCTTCTGACTTGTATGACGATGTGGAGGACAATATATGGTATAGTAAAGCTTCAATGATTATGGGCTATAAAAATATCTTTAATATCACCGGCAGAAAGTTTAAACCTTATGAAGCTGTCACTAGAGCAGAAGTAGCCAGTGCGATAGCTGACTCTTTTGCGGCAAAAAAGCTGTCGGTTATTACCACCATGATGTGGCCGAATTATATTGATACAACTAATTTGACCCAAAAACAACAATCTGATATCAGCTTTGTCTTCAACACCAGTATAATGAGGTACACCGGCAGCGAATTCAAACCTGACGAAAAGATAACTCGCGCGGAGCTAGCGACCATTTTAAATCAAACTTTAAAAACCCTGGCTGTAGCAACACCAGTGGACTCCAGCAATCCAGTAACGGATCCCCCGGATGTGAATACAGCCGCCTTCAAGGATCAAGGCGACCTGGCTTTCATCCGGCAGGGTTTGCTCTACGCGCTTGATGGCGAAACGGGAGAGGTCAAGCAACTGACCGGGTCCGGCAGGGCGTTGCAACCAGCCTGGTCTTACGACGGCCAGTGGCTGGCGTTTATCCGCGTCACCGATCAAGATGCCGGTACCGGCCCGCTTTGGCTGGTACGCCGGGACGGTTCGCTGGCCCACCAGGTTCAGGGGCTGCCCGAGCCTGTCGGTCGCCAGAGATTTTTTTGGTCGCCCATTGATAACGTGCTGGCGGTAGCCATACAAAATGGCGTCTGGTTGGTACCGGCGAACGGTGAACCGCGCCGGCTGGTCCAGTCCGAAGGAACGTTTCATTTGACCTGGTCGCCTGACGGCAAGTCCCTGGCTTACAATGTTACGCTGCCGTCGGATGAACCACAGGACCGCAGTGATGCACTTTATACCATTGATGTTGATGGCGGTCAGCCTGTTCAGCGACTGGTGGTTCCACAGGCCGGTATACAGGTAGCTGCCTGGTGGCCCGACGGTAAAGGTTTGCTATATTGGTTGGACCCATTACACTCAGCTTCCTTGGCGGCTGACGGAATGGGTTTATGGAGCTTTCGGCTGGGAGATGCCGAACCTAAACTCCTCAGTACCGGTCTTGCTCACAAAGGGTGGCAGTCCTTGTCACCGCAGGGGAGCCTGCTGATGGTGACGGGCGACTGGCGTATTGTCTGGTCAAGAAAAAGCCTGGCCACTATAGACCTGGCGTCCGGGATCGTTCAGAAGCTTAAGAATCCAGAAGGCAGTGTCGCTATCGACCCCTCATTCTCTCCGGACGGCAGCCGCATCGCTTTCGTGGCCGCCAAGAACCTGGGCGATCAGGTGTGGGGCTTTGATAACGACGGGGAACTGGCTGCCTGGGTGGCGACACGCACACTCTGGGTCCAGAATTCGGACGGCTCCGGCGCTCACCCCCTGACGGACGCCGGAACGGGCGTGTACCAGCCAGTCTGGTCAAAAGATGGAGACCATGTCCTGTATGTACGGGATAATGCCATCTGGATAATCGGGGCCAACGGCGGACAGCCGGAAAAGGTAGTGGAATTGCTTCCCGCAAGGGAGGATCTGTTCGGTTTTTACGGTTATACTTCGTGCCGGGATTTTATGGCCTGGCGCCAGACTTAGAAGAAAAACGATTGCCGCCATTGTCGTCGAATAACCGTACGGGATTAATTCTCTTTAACAGGTTTCGCATATTCAAAATTCAGCTCCCCTGCAAAAGCCGGTATCACAACCTCATTTTTTTCCTGCGTTTCGACTGAAATGCCATAATTGCTTAGGAGACTTTCGGCAAGGCCACCTTTCAATTCCAGCCTGCTCTTCAGAGCAGAGGCATTGCCGATGGCGATGATATGGTAAGGAGGTGATATGGGAGTCCCGTTAACGTTGATGTGGTTGCCGGCCAGGCGTATCTCGCTGATGGGCGTGATCCGCTGGCCATTTATGGCTATGGCTTCCGCCCCCGCCTTGTTCAATTCGTTAACAATTGTTAAAAGATGTTGGTCTGCAATATCTTTTAGTTCATAGGCGGTACCGGACCCGTCCTGTTCCGGGCGAATTTGCGCAACCAACTCCACTCCCGGCCCGGACACTGGGGCTAAACCGGCAAATCGTCTTATTCTGGCTAGTTCTCTTTCCATCGCTTCATTAGCCTCGCTTTGCCCTATCCCGGCTTGCTCCAGTTTGACTGACAGATCAGAAATTTCAACCTGCAGCTCATGCAAATCCTCTACCAAGCTTTTTTTCTCCAAAGCCAATTCCTGCTCTCTATCCCGGGGGACAACAATATTGCCGGCGCTGGTGGCGCGAAACTGGTAGCCCAGGAGCACTCCGGACAAAACGGCAACGAAGGAAATTGACAAGAAAAAAACCTTATTCAGATTAAAACCTCTCTCTGATCTCTCTATTTTTGATTTCACTTAACGCATCACCCTAAGTGTCAATATCCTTTTCAACTATATAATCCGACTTGATGCTCCCGGAATAAGCCGGGATTGTAAGCTGTTCCAGCTTCTTAACTGAAATCTGGATGCCGAAAAACTGCAAGTAGTCAACTACACCGCCCCTCATCTTCAAGGCGCTTTCCAAGGTTTCAGGGCTGCCAATGGCAGTTATGACAAAAGGAGGAGCAAGCGCCTTTTTATTTATTCTGATAGTGGGTCCGTTGCAGCTGATCTCGGTGGCGGCTATCACACGCTGGCCATTAATCGCGACAGCCTCGGCCCCCGCCGCTTTCAGTTCGTTCACTACTCTTAATATGTCTTCATCATGAACGAGATTGGCGTTGGGATTGTCGGTGAATTTGGGTGAGGCGTTATTGTCTCTTAAAGTCACTTCCACGCCGCTGCCGGTAAGTTTGGTTATACCTGCGAAAATCGTCGCGAGTTCCATCTCTTCTTTAATTTGTGGCGTGAGAGATTCAGTGGACAAACTTTCCAGTTGCCCGCGCATCCTGAGTAATTGCGTTTGTAATACTTCGTGTTCTTTTTTCATCTGTTCCACCTGTTGCGCCAATTCCTGTGTTCTCTGGATAGCCTCATTATGCTGCATATCACTGGTAATGCGGAATTGCACGGCCAGAATTACTCCAAGAACGAGGCTTGCCAAGGCCACTGACCAGTAGATATTTTTCAACCTCACCGTACTCATCACTGCTTACCCCTTACATTTACTAACCTGTCAAAGATAAACCTCTTGCGACCAATCAACGTCTTCAAATTCATGCTTTGCTCTTTGATAATACTTGTCCGGCAATCTGACAACCTCGTTAAGGAGATTCCCCTTGGCATCAATACTGTTCGTTTTGCCAAGCTATCGCCTCAACTGATTTATAATTCATGAGCCTCTATATATAAGACGTTGTGAGAAACAGACGGGTTCACCAAAATCCCATAATGGACCATCCTTTAGGGAATATTATTCTGTTCTTTTATTCGGTACTTTCCATCATTTTCTAAACACTTATACTCAGTGTGCTCATTCATATATTTGATTAACAACTCAACCGCCTTGGTCTTATATTTAGAAAATATTACCAATACGTCAACAACATGGTATATTATAAAATCGCTCCAGCGATTTCAATCTCTGCTTCTTTTGGGAAGCTGAACGCCTAATTGTCCAAAGCTTCTCCAGGATTGCTCACCAAGGCTTTCTTGACAATTTCACTTTCGAATTCCCGGCGGGTGGCGGTTTTTGAGTTTCATCCAAAGCTAGTAACGGGTGTTAAATAAATATCGCTGAGTCCACAATTTACGCGGTTCGGACGACTCAACGATATTTCTTTTAACTCGGTTAAATTGGGTTATAAAAGGCTGATGGCAGAAAAAGCGGTAGAAGGAATTAATAAGGGGGCTTAAAAACTTGATCATGGGTGCCAACGTTCCTTAGTTGGATAATATCTTCTGAAAAACGGAAGGTGATTCTGATGGACATACTTACGCTAGCTTCCCAAATATCTTTTGTGCCTTGTACCCTTTTCAGACGCAGTAAGGGATGCTTAGGATTCAAAACTATTGCTTGAAGTGTTCTGTCCACCTGTATACGCGTTTCCCGATCGAGTTTTTTATATGTCCTGATAAATCTGTTACTGAATTCAATTTTAAACATCCTTATTCTCCGTAGTCTTTTCAACCTCTTGATGTAAAAATTTTATTGCTTCGTCAACGTTGTCAAAACGGTGAACCCGGCCGGCTGCTATATCTTCGTCGGCCTCTTTTTCCGCTGCTTGCCATTCAGGTGTCCAGTACCATGATTGGTCATCAAAAATTGCTTCTTTATCTAGACGGCGGGCAAGCTCAAATTTTTCAGTCTGTGATAAACCTTTGATTTCCTCAATTAAACGATCGATATTCGCGGCCATTAAAAATCACCTCAAAATAATAATACATAAAAAGCCATATGAAATCAATGTACCTGTGGCTGATCTATTTTGGAGGTAACTTATGGTAGATGAGTCGAAAATAATATTCAAGGCTAGGTATAACAAACCAAGGCGAGAGTTATCTCTGCCTGCTCTAATCTTTCACCATGTAGATCACTGGATGAACGTAATAGGACTTGAAGTATTCTTTGCATGGTTGATGATTTACACTTGGTGCGACCGGCAGCAATATCCGGAGGAACCCCAGTGAAACCTGAGTGGCGCTACGGGAAAAAAGAGCCTATCGCCAGGGGTAGTCGTTACCACGGGTTTGGCAGATATATTCAATTGCCTGGCCCGCTTCCTTTAAATTGCAATCAAAGTTCATCAGGGTGTTGGCGGCCAAGGCTGTTTCCAGAGGGCTGCCGAAAGAGCCGTCTTTTTTCTGGAAAGGGATCATTACTGTGTTTTCATTACACACCTTTAGAAAATTTTTTCAAACATGGACAGTGGGCGACTAAAGGCGCTCATGTTAACAAAAAAGATGCAAGTTGTTATGAATACTTCTTTTTCCCCATGGCTTTAAAATTGAGATAATTAAAAAGAAGGTTAAGAACATGGCTGAGATTATAGCGCCAATTATTAACATCTGCCGATTATGGAAATAGGCCGGATTTTGCAGGAAATTCACTTGACCAACAGAACTCAGGGCGACTGTTTGGTCAAACCAGATTCGCATAAAGGTACTGCCGAAAAGGATTGTACCTTTATTTCCGATTGTTTTAACCATGATCCAATAGTATTTTGTGAGTCCACAATGCGTTCGCACGGAAAGCCAAACCCCTGTAATCAGGCTGCCGAACGCCCCGGGAATAATCATGAACCAATCACAGTACTTGAGCCAGTTGGGCGTATCTCCCCTGAAATACCGCAAGGAGGCTACGCTGGCGCAGCCTCCTTATTATAGCTTTTGATACGGCGCGCCGGTAAGACAAGGTTGGCATTTTCCACAGTACGCGTATCCTAATACAACGTGATCGTCTGGTTTCACTGCGGACACCCCTTCCCCCGCTTTTTCCACAATGCCGGCGCCCTCGTACCCCAAAACAGCGGGAAGAGGAAACCAGTACTCCTGGTTTTGCACATGGATATCGGTAGGACAGATCCCGGAAGCGACAATCTTGACCAATACCTCTCCCGCTTTCGGCTCATCAAGGGTCACCGGTTCAATTTTGAATTTTTCTCCTTTACTATATAGAGCTGCCGCCTGAATTTCCACATTGACATCTCCAGTCCTTTGAAGCGCTGTAGTCTTCCCGGCTAAGCCCATTTATATATTTATCTATTATTGGATCATTCTAGGATTCATTACTGGTCTCGCAACCAACTAAAGCATTTACCTTCTGTAAAAACAAAATTTCGCCGGCATCTCCCTTTCCTATAATTTCGAATTTAGAACCTTGTATTTCCGAGGCAGCGTACCAGACGCGAATATCGCTTTGCAAACCCGGTTCTCTATCTACATTGATAATTTTAGCTTGTTGTTGTGTCTGATACTTTAAATCATTCACCAACACTTGCGTAATATTCCGGTCTTTAATTTCTCCATAAATTAGAGGGAGCGGTGTACCCTCATCCTTGTCGTCAGGGAAAAATTCAAAATATATTGCTTGCTCAACATTTGTAGAATACATTCCGCCTTGGTAAGACATTTCCCAACCATTTGGCGTTCGCTTCAGATATTCCAAGCCAAGCTTTGACTTGGCCTCATTATCAGTAAAACCGGGTACATAGAAAACCAAGGCACCATTTGGCAGCTCTTCTTTATGCAATATTGAACTAATATTCCTGTTACTTTTATTAAGAGCTTCTTCTATCGTTTTGCCTTTGACGGTGGATTGACCTGCTGTTTTTTCAGTAGAACAGCCCGCCAGATATATTATTGTCAACAGGATCGTTATAGCGATAAAAACCCTTTTCATAATTATAATTCTCCTTCACTACCGAAAGTTTACCGTGCACCGGACAGTTCGCTCATAACCGATTCCCCCGAAATATGATATCGCGGCGTTATACTGAGGATTTCCTTCCAACAAAATCCTCACTCTCACCACCGGCGGCTGAGACGGAGTATGCTCGTCTCCCGGTCGCCCCGGCAGTTGCTCAAAATTGAACTCTTTCGCAAATTTCAGGCCGGGGCTTTCAAAATGCGTATTATCCTGGAAAGTATCAGCAAATTCCACGTTAAAAAAGCTGAACACCAATTCGTTAGTTTCTTCACTGTACTGGACGGTTGTTTCCGGCAGGGGATGGCCACCGGCAAGCGCTTCTCCCGGCGCCGGCTTAAAGTCGAAATGAATAGCGGGATCTTCCATTTCAAAATTGGTAATAACTTGTTTCCAGGTGCGTTTTCCGAAAGAAACCTGTTCCTGTTCATTTAAGGGTAAGAAAAGTTCTTCATTTCTTAACTCTTCTTTGACGGGATTGTAAATCAACAGGTAGGGAAACTTGAAATAGCCGGTATCGTCGCCTCCTCTTGCCCTGAAAATAAGTTCTCCGTCTTTATATTCCTTGAATTCCGCTGTTTCAATAAAACCGACGATGAGTTTCATTCCGTCTAACGAAGGGTGATCGAGGTAGTAATTGTGATCACCATACGTTGTCCTATCTATTAGCACGTAACTGTCGCCGACAGATCTGATTTCTCCCGCCTGTTCACCAGGGAAAGGCAGGGGGTGATAAAACCCGCCCGGATGCCAGGCCAATACATCGTCCCATTTATAAGCGCCATAATAGCCCTGGGGGATATCCAGTTCCTCAAAAACTTTTACGGTATCTTTTCCATCCGTCCCGGCCTGCCAGATCGAGGCTTTTTCACCCTGCAGCCGCACCCACATCAGGCTTTTGCCGCCCTCGACCCACCAGGGGTTGTAGTCTAAGCAACCGGGGACTTCACCGTCGCTGATCTGCCTCGCCCCGGAACTGTCCGTGCTGGCCAGCCAGATTGAAGACGGCGGCCACTCCTCACGCTGGTCGCTAATTCCTTGAGACGATTTCGTCCGGCTGACCGCAATGAAATCACCTTCCGGCGACCAGGCCGGGTCGCGGTCGGCATAGCCTTCAGGGGTAAGTGTTACCGCTTTTTCCGGACGGTTAACGGGCACCACGGAAAGCCGCTTGTTGAAAAAAGATTTCCTCTCACCACCGTCTATGAACGCCAGGCGGTCGCCGCCGGGAGACCAGTCAATCCAGTCAGGGTAAGCGAGCGTGGTCGCAAGTTGTTTGGGGTCTTTTCCCATCATCGTAGTTGTAAATAAAGGCACACCATCAGCAGCCAGGGACGCCGAGAAAGGATAACTGAAAAAGCTGAAGTCAATGATATTGGGAGAAAACTTAATACCACCCAGATAAGCAGTGGAAGTTCCCGCATCCGGCAGAAATCCCGGCTCTGCGGCAAGGAGGTTTTTGGTTTCGCCTCCGCCGGCTGGCATAACCTTGACAGTGAGATTTTCTTTTGTATTTGGATACTCTCCCGCTATTGTATAAACAAGCTTTTCGCCGGTGGGCTGCCAGCCAAAGCTCATTATTTTTTCAGACGCGTCCTTTAGAGACAGAGGAGCCCCGGGGCCTTTGTCAGTGACTGCGGCCAGCTTAAATTCCTCGCTCCCTGCACTTTCGCCCTGTTTTGCCGTAAGGTAGGCTATGCTGTTCGCCACCGGGGACCACCGGGCATCCAGCACCTGTTTTCCCTCATCGATGCTGTAAACTCCCCCGCCGTCGGCGCGGGCAACCCATAAAGAGTAATGTCTATCCCATTTTTTAGGATCATATTTGTAAAAGAGCAGCCATTGCCCATCCGGGGACCAGGCCGGGCAACTGTTGCAGCCGTCGCCGGTCAGGCGCAGAGATTCCTTGCCGCTTTCCAGCACCCAGAGGTCTCCCTGGCGAATTACAGCCAGGCGCCCGGGGAATACAGGCAAATTTTCCGATGGGTTCAGCGTAACGCGCACACCGCCGGCAAGATCTTTTTCACCGAGCCCGCCGCCCTCACAGCCGCTTAAAAAAACGGCAAGCGCAAGGCTCAAAAGAATGGCCCTTGCAAGAGTCTTTGAAAACATTTTACTATCCTACTCCCCATATAATTTATTTCATCCAAACTAACTGGTAAGCGTTAAACATTTCTTCCTTAACTTGTTGCGCAAGAGATGCTGTGAACAAGTGGCTTATTTTCGCTATGTGAAGTTGCAAAGGGTTATTTGGAATAAACCATCCAAGTTGGAGGAAATGTAATATTATTGTAGAATTTAGTGTTAGTTCGTCTTTATACCACCTAAACACAGATAAACATGAGGTTACTCTTGAAAAATTAAATTTTGTTTCCGCCGTTTTTTATCCGGCATCGTCACAGAAATTTTGGGTTATTCCACAGTTGATGCCTATATGCCTAAGAATAATTGAGAGCCCGGAAAGAAGGGTTTTAATGAAAGATGAAATTATCCTGGAGATTCGACACCTTACTAAAAAATTAGCAAGAAAACAGCAGTGGACGATTTAAACTTTTCCCTTGTAAAGGAGAAACAGTAGGACTTCTCAGCGGCCCCAACGGCGCAGGGAAAAGTACACTGATCAAATGTATTGCCGGCTTGCTCAGGCCCACTGGCGGCGATATTTTAATAGCAGGGAATCCGCGGGGCTCCCGGAAAGCCAGGCAGATCACAGCGTACGTCCCGGAAGCACCCCAACTTTACAATATGCTGACGGTATGGGAACACCTGCGTTTTATCACCGATGCTTATGAAATAGAACGTTGGGAAGAAAAAGCGGAACAATTGCTAAGGCTTTTTGAAATCTGGGAACAACGCGACGAATTTACTAACCATTAAGAACCTCAAAGATTTAATTAAAGAGCTAAAAGACGAGGGAAAAACCCTTTTTGTCAGCACACACCTGCTGGACCCCATTGAAAATATATGCAGCCGCATTATCGTTTTAAAAAGAGGAAAGATCATAGCCGACGGAAGTCTTGAGAAACTCCGGTCGCGTTTGGGAGAAGAACAAGCCTCTTTGGAGGAAGTTTTCCTGGGGGTAACCGCTGATGCATGATTACGCCGTTCTTCTCCGCTATGACGTGCTTAAACTAAAAAACTACATATTGGAAATTCGCCGCAATCCCAAGAAGCTCGTAAGCTATTTTCTTTTTGTCGCCTGGATTGCTCTAATAATGTTTCCTGCAATTAAACATAGCGGTCAACGGGCATTCACAGTAACAGCCGACACCGCGAATATTATTCTTGCCGTTTACACGCTGTTTACCGGATCTATCATGTTTGCATCCTTTTTCTCCTCTCTAGTAAAATTATCATATTCTTTTCAAATGAGGGATGTCAATCTTCTGTTTCCATCTCCGCTGGAGCCCAACCATATCCTTTTATCCCTTAATGTTGTTTGTGGAACTCTTGCTTGTCGGCATTCCTGCTCTAATTGCCGGGGGTCTGGCGGCCTGGTTGACACATAGTGAGTGGTTTGTAGGAATAGCAGTGCTTTTTGCTAATATGGCTATGGGAATTGTATTGTTATTTCGCAAAACTGATTTAAGGCAAAGTTCAACCAACAAATTAACAGCATCGCGTTTTCGGAACAGGTGATTTGAATTGCGCAAGAATAAAGGACGCCTCTTTGGTGATTTTGGCCTTTTCACGCTTATGCCCGACATGCTCAGCAAAAGGGAAGCATATCTTAACCTGTGTCGCTGCTCCCGGGCAACATCGTCGAAGAAACATCCTTTCATATCAATTCTGATTTTAGTCAAGAACCCGAGAGTAATTAAAAATATTGCGCAGGTGATCAAAAGCAAGCGAGGTTGGCCTATAAGGGAAAGTATGACTTTAATAAAAATAAAGCTCATTAAAACAAAAGCTATTTTTATGGTAAATACCTGTTTCCAGCCTTGAAAACGTAATTCAAAAAGCTGTCTTGCCATGCCTGTATTCGTTTTGAACAAAAAGACAAACACAAGAAGCAGGGTAAACTGGACTGTGGAAAGCTTATAATTGATGAATAATAACGGGGCAAACAAGGAAAAAAACCAAAAGGCTCAATAAGAAATTCAGCATAGTGGTATAGCCGGCGCCGAGCGCCATAATTCTTCTAATCCAGCTCTTGCGCTGCAACAAGAAAAGCTGGTCCCCTTCTTCCAAAAACGTCCTGGTGCCGCCCGCCCAGGCAAATATATAAATGGCCGTTAAAGGCCAATAAAACGGCAGCGTCTCAATCCAGCCATATTGATTTTTCCACAACGAGACATAGCCGTCCAGGCTAATCAGTACGGCGGGTAGCAAGATATATAAACCGACCGTCCAATCAATCGCCGTCTTCCAAACCTTGTATTGAAATTTCCATTCCGATTTAACCCGCCTGAAAAATATTTGTGCTGCCGAAATCATTCTAAGTTCTCCAGGATTTTATTAAAGCAATCAAAAAGGGACGCCCCCGGCATCCGGCAGGTTTCACGGATTCGCGCCAGATTTCCTTGAGCGACCAGTTTTCCGTCAGCCAGTAGAACAAAGGAATCACAAATTCTTTCCGCTTCTCGCTCTCAGCCCAAAATTCACATTCTTCCATACCATATGCCAGAGCCTTCATTCCGTGAAGCATGCATTGGTGTAAATCATTTCCCACACATTTACTGATATCATTTACTTTTATCGCTCTTCCAATTTTGGGGACTAGTCCAATGCCGGCACCCGCGTCAAAAGCTACTTTAATATTCCTACCATGTCTTTGCGTCGGTAAACGCTTAACACCAGGCCCACGGCAGCCATTTGAATGATTAGTTGAGAACCGGTATAACTAATGAACGGAAGGCTAAAACCAAAGGCCGGGGCCAATCCCAACGTCATGAGGATGTTCCAGAAAAACTGGACAGCAAAAATGCCGGCCAGCCCGGTCACCAGCAATCGGCCATATAAATCTTTGGCCTGTCTGGCGACATGGTTCATCCGGATGATCAAGGTCACGGCTAAAGTCAAAACGGCCAGACCCGTAATCCAGCCGAAGGTATACACCACATAGGCGAAAATTGAATCGGCATGGACTTCAGGGAGTGTCCCGGCAGGTAAAGTAAAACCCTGCCCCCAAAGACCGGCGGCATGGATTGTCTCGGTTAACCGTGTGTATAGATAGCCGGCGCCGTCCGGGTCTCTGTACGGGTGCATAAACACGGTAATTCGATCAAGTCGATAGGGATGTCCTAAAAAAAAGAAAAGGATATAGCTTATAATGGGCATTGATACCAGGAAAACACGCGACAGTTTCGCGCCGGATACCCGCATGAGGATCAAAAACACAATCGTATATAAAATAGCGCCCGCCATAACAGCGCTATTAATATAAAAAAGGCAAGGGATAATCAAAAGAACAAAAGCTTTTAATAACGAACCGGCCCGGTAATTAAATTTGCACTTTCTCCTCCCGGTAGCCAGGAGAAAAAAAACCTTTAACGATCCTTTCTCTTGATTCCAGTTCCACTCGGAAAAGATACCGGCCAGAGCTATCGTCAATAAAAACGGGGTAACCATAACAAAATCTATTCTTATCCAAAACAAGTTCAACATTTGTCTACCGTTGAGTTCGGGTCCAAAGAAGAAGACGGTTAGCCAAACCAGGAGAGTCCCCAGATATAAATACAGGGAACAGGATTTTATTTTTCGATAATCAAAAAAATACATCCCAGCCGCTATCATCACTCCCAGTAAAAACAAAACAAGGCTGTTTGTAAATACCGATACTGACGTATAATCCGAGAATAAAAGATTATTTGTGTATCCCGAGACCGACTTTAACAAACCACCCTTTTCAATCGTATACATACTCAGCAATCCAAAGCCGATAAATGAGCCGACCAGCGCCAACAAGCTCCACTCAGTTCTCGGCTTGTGGGCCTGGTGCAGTTGTTTTCCCAAACTCAGGGCATCTCCCATCTGC
>MVQK01000023.1 GCA_002067515.1 Pelotomaculum sp. PtaB.Bin013
ACATCGAGGCGTTACTGGCAGGTAATACCGAGGCGCTTATCCATGTTGTCCGGGAGTCTTGCCGGATTAAAGCGATGGTGGTTGAGAAAGATGAAACTGAAAGTGGCCTGCGGGCTGTCCTGAATTACGGCCACACTGTCGGCCACGCTGTGGAGGCTCTGTCCGGGTACGGGAAATACACGCACGGTGAGGCGGTAGGCATCGGTATGGTTTCCGCCGCCCGGCTGGCCGTGGCGCTCGGATTGTTAAACATTTCCGATCTCAGCCGGATCGAAGCGTTAATTCGTCGCGCGGGTTTGGCGCTGGAATTGCCGGATTGCCTTGCGCCAAAAGATCTAATCCATAGTTTCCATCACGATAAGAAAACTGCCGGCGGACGTCTGACGTTTATTCTTCCCTTGCGTATCGGCCAGGTGTCGATAAATAATAATTTAAGCGATGATATGATTGAACAATTTTTTAAACACAATTTCCATAACAATTAATCAGGGGCAGTTTAAACTGCCCCCGACCTGCCGCTAACGGACTATCCAGTTGCTGCCGTTGTTGTTATCCCAGTGGTCGGCTGAGTCCTTAAAACAAAAATTCACTTTGTCGCTTTTCATTTTAATGTTCTTTTCCCATCCTCTGTAGGTTCTATTCATTTTATCGGTGCTTGTATCCATCCAGCGGTCACCGAAGCCATAATGCAAAAATACCTGGTCGGCGCCTGATTTTGCCAGAAGACCATTATAGCAGACGGTAATATCGTTGCTATAATCGCTAGCTTTTACTTCCACGCCTTTTTGAAAGTCGTTCCAACCCTTTGTCATCATTCAAGCCCCCCATCTATTTTAATTGAAACTAGTATTTATCTTGGCTTTAAACAGGCTTTTTTATGACCATGTATTGATGTAAAATAAGCTTATAAAACTTAATTTATCCATAATATTCTTAAGAATATTATGGATTTTCTGATATTTCAAAGGAAGGATTTCACGGTGATCATGTAGAATAAATGATCCATAATTAGGAACCCCAACGCTATGATATGTTATCACCATTAACTGTGCCGAACTGTGCCGTTTTTACGGATATAAACATATAGTCAAAGAGGTAAAATATGGAAGATAAGGTGGAGGAAAGGAAAAAATCCTTGATTCTTGTGGTGGATGACTCTAAATATATGCGGTTTAAACTGCGTCAGGTCATGGAAAGTGATGGCTATAAAGTTGTTGATGCAGAGAACGGTGAACAGGCGCTGTCCGTTTTTAGGCTGGAACGTCCGGAAATTGTTTTGATGGACTGCATGATGCCGGTGATGGATGGTTTTACCGCCTGCACCCGGTTGCAGGAACTCCCCGGCGGAGATCGCGTGCCGGTAATCATGATTACCAAACTGGAAGATGACAAAGATGTGGACATGGCATTTAAAGCAGGGGCTACCGACTATATAACGAAACCTATTCACTGGGCGGTTTTGCGTCATCGCGTGCGGCGGATGCTGCATGCCAGGCGTGCTGAGACTTCACTGGAGCAGAGTGAGGCGTTCAACCGGACACTGATTAACCATGCGCTCGACGGCATCATCACCATCAATACGGATGGTGTTATCCAGTCTTTTAATCCTGCTTCGGAACGCATCTTCGGCTACGGTTGCGGGGATGTCCTCGGACAGGACATCAACCTGCTGATGCCGGAGTTCTACATTGATTACAATACCTGCCTTACCGGCGGCCAGTTCATTGAGGAATACCAGTGCGCCGGCGCGATCAGGGAGATTTCCGGGCGCAGGAAAGACGGTTCGGCAGTCACCATCGAATTAACGATAAGCGAGTTTTATTTCGACGAGCAACGGTTGTATACCGTTATCCTGCGTGATATTAGCGAACGGAAGCAATCGGAGGAGGCCTTGCGTGAAAGTGAGGAGCGCCATCGCACACTTACCGAAAACACCTATGACCTGATCAGTGAGATAGACAACAGTGAGCGGTATTTGTACCTAAGTCCAAATTACCAGGATGTTTTAGGCTATGAGCCCGGCGAGTTGATTGGCAGAAAAGTTATCGATCTGATTTATCCCGAAGATTGTCCCGCTGTCAAAGCGTCGTTCAGGAGAGTTTTTGAGCATAGGGCTATAGAACAGGTCATTTACAGGTTTATTCACAAGAACGGAGAATTGCGCTGGTTTGAGAGCACGGGAAAGACGTATCAGACGGTAACCGGCGAAAGCAGGGTAGTATTTGTTTCAAGGGACATCACGGAAAGGCAGCGCTATGAAGAAACGATCCGGCACCAGGCTTTTCACGACGCTTTAACCGGTTTGCCAAACCGGATGCTTTTCAAGGACCGCCTTACCCTGGAAATAGCGCACGCAAAACGCAATAAACAGATGCTGGCGGTGCTGTTTCTTGATCTGGACCGGTTTAAACTGGTAAACGATACGCTAGGCCACGGTCTGGGAGACCAGTTGCTGAAAATTATCGCCAGGCGGCTGGTCGGATATGTGCGTGAAGACGATACCGTCGCCAGATTGGGAGGCGACGAGTTTACCGTGTTACTGCCGGAAATACTTCAGGCGGAAAACGCGGCTAAGGTTGCCCGCAAAATTCTCCAAGCGGTTAGGGAACCGGTGCATATTGATGTTCACGAGCTTTACATCTCTACAAGCATCGGTATTGCCCTCTATCCAAGCGACGGTGAAGATGCCGAGAGCTTGCTGAAAAATGCCGATACCGCGATGTACAGGGCTAAAGAAAACGGTAAAAACAACTACCAGCTTTACACTCCGGCCATGAACGCCAAGGCCTTTGAGCGGCTGGCCATAGAAAACGGGTTGCGTCGCGCGCTGGATCGTAACGAGTTTGTGGTTCATTACCAGCCCAAGGTAAATATTAATACGGGAAAGATAATCGGCATGGAAGCCTTGGTACGCTGGGAGATTCCTGAACGGGGACTGATCCCGCCGGGGGATTTTATCCCCCTGGCAGAAGATACCGGGTTGATCGTGCCAATAGGCGAATGGGTCTTGCGCACCGCTTGCGCCCAAAACAAGGCCTGGCAGGACGCGGGTTACCCTCCTTTGCGTGTGGCGGTTAACCTTTCAGCGCGCCAGTTCCAATTGCAGAATTTAGTTGAAGTAGTGTCACGCATATTAAAAGAAACCAGATTGGAACCTTGCTGGCTGGAGTTGGAGATAACCGAAAGCGTAGCCATGCAAAACGCCGAGTATACCGTGAAAAT
The DNA here is from genome assembly GCA_002067515.1 of Pelotomaculum sp. PtaB.Bin013. Taxonomy (GTDB): domain Bacteria; phylum Bacillota; class Desulfotomaculia; order Desulfotomaculales; family Pelotomaculaceae; genus Pelotomaculum_D; species Pelotomaculum_D isophthalicicum. The sequence continues at coordinate 3,223 of MVQK01000023.1, forward strand.
GCTTTATGAATTAAAGGATATGGGTATTCAACTAGCTATTGACGATTTTGGCACGGGTTACTCCTCATTGAATTACCTAAAACGTTTTCCAATCAGCAAACTAAAAATCGACAAATCATTTGTCAGAGAGATAGGCACTGATCAAGATAATGAGGCGATTGCTTCAACGGTTATCGTGCTCGGACAAAGCCTTAAACTTGGTGTGGTGGCGGAAGGCGTGGAGACCGAAGAACAGTATGACTTTCTAAAGCAGCATCAATGTGATGAAATGCAGGGTTATCTTTTTGGGAAGCCTGTTCCGCCCGAAAAGTTTGAAGAAATACTGCGCCTGGAAAGTAGCGTTTAACTTTTTCGACAGGGTTTTGGGCAAGATTATGGAAAGAAGGGGTAGACTAAGGTCAACCGCTTCTTTTTTGGGGGGAAAGAGTTTTGGTTGAACAAAAGTATTATACGGCCGGGGAAGGGAAACACAAGGTTGAACTGCTGGTTTCGTTTACCGGGGACGGTTTGGTTGTACAGCTTTTCGGGGGTGAAAGCACACATGTCGGAGCTGCCGCCCTAAGTCTGCCCAGGCCCAGCCTGAAGGACCCTGCCGTGATGAGTTGCAATACTGTTGTTGTTCCGCTGCCGGGCCATAAAGATGATGAAATAGCCAAGCCCGTTGCCGAAAAGATAGCAGTTGTCTGCGGCAAGCCTGTTTTGGTGGTGGCGGGCATGCATGTGCATAACGCCGGCCCGGAGGACATCGAGGCGCTGGTGAAAAACAGCCATGAAGCGGCGCGGATGTTGATAGACAGTTTAACAAGAGCAGAAAAGGAGTTGGGAACAAATGATTAATCCGGTTGCCGCTCATATCGGGCCTTTGGCTATTTACTGGTACGGGATCATTATGACCGCCGCCTTCATCATCGGCGCGGCGCTGGTTTGCCGCCTCGCCTCGGAAAGCCGCATAGATCCCGATCATGTGCTTAATCTGTTGATTTATATTATACCAGCAGCGATAATCGGCGCGAGATTGTATTACGTTCTCTTCCGCTGGGAGGATTACAGCTGCAGTCTTCTTGAAATATTCGCCGTCCGGCACGGCGGGCTGGCTATTCACGGCGGCTTGTTGGGAGGCGCTCTGGCGGGTTTCTTATATGTGAGAAAGCACAAGTTGAATTTTTGGCAAATGGGAGATATTTTCGCGCCGTGCGTCGTTCTCGGACAAGCGATTGGCCGCTGGGGCAATTTTATCAACCAGGAAGCTTTCGGCGGTCCGGTCACCCGGGAGTTTATCAGCCGGTTCCCCGCTTTTGTGCAAAAGCAGATGTTCATCGACGGGCAATACCACCACCCGGCTTTTTTATACGAATCAATATGGAACTTGCTTGTTTTTATCATCTTGATGATTTACCGCAAGCGGGCGGATTTTCACGGTCAAATCCTGCTAACGTACATAGCCCTGTATTCCGCCGGCCGCTTTTTTATCGAGGGGATACGTACCGACAGCCTGATGCTGGGGCCGTTCCGGGCGGCTCAAGTCGTCAGCGTAATCTTTATAGCCGCGGCAGTCGGATTATATGTCAGGAGAAAACAAGATAAAAATAATATTAGTCAGGATGGGAATACTAAGTGACAGGTATTCAGGAGTCAGTAGTCAGAATTCAGAATACTTAAAGATAATTCTTTTATTCTGACTCCTGACTCCTGAATTCTGACTACTGCCTAAAGGGGGTTTGGACATCTTGTTTTCCGGCCTTTTTGAACACAGGGCAAGCGAGTTGCTGTCGCGTGAGCAAGCTTCTTTTTTTATCCGGGACGCGCAGAACGGCACTGTGGAAATGGGCAAGCTGCTGCAACAAGTAGCGTCCGCCGGTCATCCCGACATATCTCAGCAATGCGCCCGTCTTTTGCAGCTTAACGATCAAGTGGGCGATATTTTGCAGCAGGTGCAAAAATCGTTGAAATAAGTGGTCACGTTTGCCAGTTATATTTGACAAGATTTCAATAAACAAGTAAACTAGACCTTTGATATAACTGTCAAGATATGGGCAGATATGTAGAGGTCTATTTTGTTTTTTAGATCATAGCCAGGTAGGGAGAGGGTTTTTTTGCTGGTTTTTTTAGGCGCTGTTTTAATGGTGGTATTGGCGGAAATGGGCGACAAAACACAGTTGCTGGCGATGGCTTTTGCCACCCGGTTTCCGGCCAGGGCCGTCCTCTGGGGGGTGCTCGTAGCAACGATACTCAACCACGCTTTAGCAGTTGCCCTGGGTACTTACCTGGGGGCGTCGTTCAATCTTAAAGTTGTCCAGATCATTGCCTCGGCCTCGTTCATATTATTCGGCCTGTGGACGATTAACGGGGATCATTTGAGCGGCGAGGAGAAAAGAACTACATCATTAGGGCCGGTGGCAACGGTGGCAGTCGGCTTCTTTTTCGCGGAAATGGGTGATAAGACCCAGTTGGCTACTGTCGCTCTGGCGGCGAAATACAACGCCCCGGTGGAGACCCTCATGGGTACGACGACCGGCATGCTGATCGCCGACGCCATCGGGATTTATATTGGAGTGCTGGCGGGTAAAAGGATACCGGAAAAGTTCATCAAATGGATTTCGGCATTGATATTTATCGCGTTTGGTTATATTGGTCTATATGCGTCCGTGCCGCGGGAATTTATTACCGCGCCCTATGCCGCCGGGCTTGTTATATTAACAGTTTTCGCCATATGGATAACCACGAAAACCGGCAGGTCCCGTTAGCTAATATCTGAAACATGACAGAATTTTGTATGACCGCTGCCCCATATACTGACATATTCTTGTTGTATTAAAAGGAATTGTCATTGAAACGTGGTAAATCCGGTGCAACAAAAGCTACCCAAGCCACTGTCCGCATGGTATAATATCAGTGCTTGAATGGGTAATTCTAGTGATGCGATAAACTTACTTTAATAAGCTGTTTTACAGTGATAATTTGATGAAATTTTTGTAGAATACCCGGTGAAATGGGCATTTTGCATGAAAAATAAAGGACAAGCTTTTAGTGGATGGATTCAAGAATGCAGATACGATCGATGTAATTATGCAGTCAGGTATGCAAAAATGCATTAACGAGAGACGGTTAGGAAAGGTTCCGGGTTAATTTTTAGGCACAAATCGCTTGGCATGGTTATTGCATATTTAAATATGCCAGGTGTATTTTGTATTTTTTGATAAGGAGGGGGGGTTTCTGGAACAATATTAGCAGTGGGTGTTTTATTCCCGCTGGAGTAGTTGTTTTAGAGATGAAAGGTTTTTTGAGGGTTTCACAAGTTTATTAAATAACAAAATGAAAGGAGATATTTTATCATGAGTGTATCTGTTAATGCGCCGATGGCGGGTAAACTGGTTTCTGTCGAGGTCAAGGTTGGCGATGCGGTTAAGAAAGACGCTCCCGTAGCAACCCTGGAAGCCATGAAAATGCTTATCCAAGTTTTTGCCCCGGCTGACGGAACTGTGGCTTCGATTGACGCTGAAGTTGGCTCCAACGTTGATCCGAGCAAATCGATTTTGACCATTGGCTAGTTCTCATTTAATTTTTGTTTGGACAAAGTGAAATGGTGCCGGCCGTCACTGGAGTTGCCTTAGTTTAAGGTAAACCCTTGAAGGCGGCCGTCAGCATTATATTTTCACTCGTTGATTGTATACTGTATAAAACAGGGGATTTAGTTGTGAAAATATTGTCCGGAAAATTAACAAAAAAATGAAAGGGGGCAAATAAAGGTGGTTGCACAAGCAATTAACGTTGCCCTGATGGTTTACGGTATTGCGTTTGTCATTGGTTTTGGAGTCGCTTTTCTTATGAAGGGAATGCAGGCGTTATTGAAAACAAAATAATCCAACGGAGGAGGGTTGGCGCTTGCTTCAAGGCAGCAGAAATACATTTCAGGACGGAAGGATGCTGCATCCCTTAGTTGGCGGTGATCGGCCTTGACGGCACTCCCCCCGGGGGTGTGAAGGCCGCTTGGAAGCAGGTTAAGTTGATATGGGCGGATTTAATGTATTAGACTTATTTCAGGGTGTGGCGACGCTTGTCGCTTCGGATCCCACAATTGCCATAGCCAGGGTAGTACTTATGGCCTTGGGATTTTTATTGGTATACCTGGGTTACAAAGAAATTCTCGAACCGCTGATCATGATCCCGATGGGGATCGGCATGGCCGCCGTCAACGCCGGGGTGCTATTTCTTCCGGTCGAGATGGTGAAAATGATGCCGGTGGGTTCCGGCGAGTTGGGTACCATTTTTGTTGCCCCAATGGTGGCCGATCCGGGTGCTCTTATGAATATCATGCAGATTGACTGGCTGCAGCCGATTTATAATTTTACTTTTAGTAACGGTCTTATTGCCTGCTTAGTCTTTATGGGCATCGGCGTGATCACTGACGTGGGCTATGTGCTGGCCAGGCCTTTCGCCAGCATGTTCATCGCCCTCTGCGCCGAGTTCGGTACCGTAGCCACAGTGCCGATCGCTGTGGCCATGGGGCTAAACCTGCACGAGGCTGCCTCCATTGCGATCGTCGGCGGCGCGGACGGCCCGATGGTGCTGTATGCTTCACTGATGCTGGCTAAAGACCTCTTTGTGCCGATTACTGTGGTGGCCTACCTTTATCTGAGCTTGTGCTACGGTGGTTATCCCTATATAATCAGAGCGCTTATACCAAAGAATATGCGTAAGGTTAAAATGGATTTGGCCAGTTTGCCCACCGTTACCAGCGGACAGAAGTTTGCCTTTTCTATTTTGGGATGCACAGTTTTGTGCCTGCTTTTCCCCGTGGCCGCTCCTTTGTTCATGTCCTTCTTCGTGGGCGTGGCCATCCGGGAGTCCCATGTTCTTCCCCACTATGTAAAGTTGATCGAAGGCACTCTCCTCTTTGGCTCAACTTTTTTCCTCGGCTTGCTTTTAGGTGTGCTGTGCGAGGCTAACACGATTCTTAACCCGAAAGTGCTCATCCTGCTCGTGCTAGGGATACTGGCTCTCTTCCTTTCCGGTGTCGGCGGACTTATCGGCGGCCTGATTATGTACTTCGTCACCGGTAAGAAATTTAACCCGGTCGTCGGCATTGCCGGTGTTTCCTGCGTGCCCACGACAGCCAAAGTGGCCCAGAAAGAGGTTACCAAGACTGACCCATATAATATTATCTTGCCGTTCGCAGTCGGGTGTAATGTCTGCGGTGTGATTACAACGGCCATCCTGACCGGTATTTACGTCACGATTATCCCGATAGTGGAAAAATTGTAAAATGAATAGCAAGAGTATTAAATTTTGGCTGGGCGGATCTCTAATATCGCTGACCGGGGTAGTGCTGGCAAGGATTGTGGCACCACGTTTTAGCGAAGATATGTGGCTGATGATCGGCGTGTATATCTTAGGAATAACCATAGCACTCGGCGGGCTTGTCTTCGTCACTTTCGGGATGGAAAAAAAGACTGTCGGAAAGAAGAAATAGGTTCTAGGGAGGCGACTATAGAAACCAATTAGAGATTAGTTCCAGTATGCTGGTACAGGCCCCGCCCTGGCGGCGGGGCCGTAATTATAGGAGGATAATAAATGGAGGCCAATTTTCAAGTTGTTTTTGCCATAGCAATATTTTTGGGCACCTATTTTCTAATTATTCTTGACAAGATCCACCGGGCGGTGGTGGCGCTTTTGGGTGCGGCCTTGATTTTGCTGTTTCATGTGATTGAGCAGGAGCGGGCTATTAAGGCAGTCGACTTCAATACACTGGGCCTGTTGATCGGGATGATGGTGATTATCGGGATCACTCGCAAGACAGGATTGTTCGAGTACCTGGCCATTATATCGGCCAAGTGGGCCAAGGGCGAGCCGGTCCGGATCATGATTGCCCTGGCCACGGTGACGGCGGTTGTTTCCGCCTTCCTGGACAACGTCACCACCGTTTTGTTGATTGTGCCGGTGACTTTCGCCATCGCCGGGCGACTGAAGTTGAATCCGATCCCGTTCCTAATCGCCGAGGTTATTGCTTCCAATATCGGGGGTACGGCGACCCTGATCGGCGACCCGCCTAACATCATGATCGGCTCCGCCACCGGCCTTGGCTTCATCGACTTTGTCATCGCCCTAACTCCGGTTATTATAGTTGTTCACATCGCCAATATGATCTGGCTGAAAGTTTTGTACAAGAAACAACTACAGACGACTCCCGAGTTGAAGCAAAATATTATGACCATGGACGAACAGTCAGAGATCAAAGACCGGCCTTTAATGAAAAAGTGCATTTGGGTCATTGCCCTTACAATCATAGGTTTTGTCGTGCACCAGTACCTGCACCTGGAGGGCGCGACCATCGCGCTGGCCGGCGCCACCTTCCTGTTGCTGGTCACCCTGAACGATCCGGAAGAAGCCCTCGGAACAGTGGAATGGGCTGCGATATTCTTCTTCATCGGCCTGTTCATCGTGGTAGGTGCGCTGGAAGAAGTTGGAGTTATTGAATACATTGCCCGTAAGTCGCTGGCGATGACTGGCGGCGCCATGGTACCGACCGGGCTGCTGATCCTCTGGCTATCAGCTATAGCGTCGGCCTTTATTGACAATATCCCGTTCGTGGCCACCATGATCCCGTTGATCAAGGATATGGGTACAATCGGCGGCATTACCGACCTGAACCCGCTCTGGTGGTCCCTTTCCCTGGGTGCCTGCCTCGGCGGCAACGGCACTTTGATTGGCGCCTCCGCCAACGTGGTGGTGGCCAGCTTAGCGGAAAAACGAGGTGTGATAATCACCTTTAACAGTTTCACCAAAGTGGCCTTCCCAATGATGCTGATGTCAGTCTCCATCTGCATGATTTATCTGCTATTCCGTTACCTTATTCCAGCTAGTTGATTTATATTCTGATTCGCTATTGTACTAAAACAACTCTTGTCAGAGGGGGCGGACATGGAGAAGATAGATTCTCCGGTCAGCCCCCTCTGTTATTGCGCACCACTCTAGGGTCAGCCATATTTGAAGATATTAATATAAAAAGTAAACTAATCCTTTAGTGGTATATCATTTTGTGAATTTGCAGCCATCTATGCAATAATGCATTACTGGTAGTTAGTTGGGAGTGTTTCCGGGGTGATTTCAGGCGTAAATCCCCTGGCACGGTTATTGCTATTAAAGATTCCAATCGTATTTTGTATTATGTATTTTGTGACAAGAAGGGAGGGTTTAATAGGACTATATTAGCAAAGGACGTTTTTTTGCTGACATGAAGGGAATGTATGCGGTAATGAAAACAAATAATCCAACAGGGGAGGGTTGAGACTTGATTCAAGTCAGCAGATATGCTATTCGGGACGGAGGGGTGCTGCGTCCCTTAGTTGATGTAAACCGTTTAATGCCAATAAGTAATTACCCCCGTCTGCTTGTCCCAGACGGAGGTATTCTTGTGCCGGACCCCCAAAGGCCTTTGACACAAACAATAACGCAATAACTATAAAAATTATATCACTAATGTTAATAAATGTTCAAAAGGAATGTGCGAGCTCAATAATGTACACAGTATACAAGTATTGAAATAGGAGGATTAGTAGAATGGAAGGTAACTTTCAAGTTATTTTTGCCATAGCAATATTTTTGGGCACTTATGCCCTGATTATCGCCGATAAAATCCACCGGGCGGTGGTGGCGCTGCTGGGTGCCGCCTTGATTTTGCTGTTTCACGTGATTGAGCAGGAGCGGGCTGTGCGAGCGGTCGACTTCAATACTCTCGGCTTGTTAATCGGGATGATGGTGATCATCGGGATCACCCGCAAGACTGGATTGTTCGAATACTTGGCCATTGTATCGGCCAAGTGGTCTAAGGGCGAGCCCATCAGGATCATGATTTCGCTCGCAACAGTTACGGCGATTGTTTCCGCCTTCCTGGACAACGTCACCACTGTTTTGCTGATTGTGCCGGTGACTTTCGCTATCGCCGGAAGGTTGAAGTTGAATCCGATCCCATTCCTCATTGCTGAGGTATTAGCATCCAATATCGGGGGCACGGCGACCCTGATCGGCGACCCGCCGAACATCATGATCGGTTCCGCCACCGGCCTTGGCTTCATCGACTTTGTTAAGGCGCTCACCCCGGTGATTATAGTTGTACACATCGCCAACATGATCTGGCTGAAAGTTTTATATAGGAAACAACTGCAGACGACTCCCGAGCTGAAGCAAAATATTATGACCATGGACGAACAGGCCGAGATAAAAGACCGGCCGTTGATGAGAAAGTGCATTTGGGTCATCGCCATTACCATTTTAGGCTTTGTCGTGCACCAGTACCTGCACCTGGAAGGCGCTACCATCTCGCTGGCCGGCGCCACCTTCCTGTTGCTGGTCACTCTGAACGACCCGGAAGAAGCCCTGGGAACGGTGGAATGGGCCGCGATATTCTTCTTCATCGGCCTGTTCATCGTGGTTGGCGCGCTGGAAGAAGTCGGTGTCATCGAATACATTGCCCGGAAGTCGCTGGCGATGACCGGCGGCGCCATGGTTCCCATGGGGTTGCTGATCCTCTGGCTCTCCGCCATAGCGTCGGCCTTCATTGACAACATCCCGTTCGTAGCCACCATGATCCCGCTGATCAAGGATATGGGTGCAATTGGCGGCATTACCGACCTGAACCCGCTTTGGTGGGCGCTTTCCCTGGGCGCCTGCCTCGGCGGCAACGGCACATTAATCGGCGCTTCCGCCAACGTGGTGGTGGCCAGTCTGGCGGAAAAACGGGGTGTCATCATTACCTTTAACAGTTTCACCAAAGTGGCCTTCCCAATGATGCTGATGTCGGTGTCGATTTGTATGATTTATCTGTTGTTCCGCTACCTTATTCCAGCTAGTTGATTTATCTGCTGATTAGAGGGGCCGACATGGAGAAGATTCTCCTGCCAGCCCCTCTTTTATTGCTTATGAATTTATGCTAAGCTCAAACAATTATTGGGGCCGAACATGACCCGTGTTGTATGCTCAAAGGTCACGTTTAGCGAATATCTATGTGAAAAATTCAACGACGCCGATGATAATCAACATCAACCCGGCGATATAAGCCGCTTTCTCACCGGTCCACCTGGATAAATAACTACGCCCCAGGCGGTTTCCCCCCAAGAAAAACAGGAAACTGATCAAAGCGGACAAAAGAGCGGTCAGTTCCGGCTTTAAGCCCGCCATGCCTCCCGCCACGCCGCCGGCCAGATTGTTTAGTGAAAGCGCGGCGCCAAGCAGGCAGGCTTCTTTTAAATCAATGACACCCGAGTAATCCCAGTCGGCAGTGGTTGGTTCTTTAAGAATTTGGATGAGCAGCCCCAGACTTTTTATCCGCAAGGTGAAAAAGGCTTTAGGGGCTTCGTTGTTATTGTTCTTCTCTTTAATGCTTTTTTCTTCTATTTCTATATTGGTATTTTCGCTTGGCTTGGCCCAGGACTGCAGCATAGTCCAAACTCCAACGGCGATTAACGCCCCCGAGCCGATGCAACCAGCCCAACGTGGGGGCAGCAGGGTAAAAAAATATAAGCCTGTTCGCATGGCCAAAAGTGTGCTCAAGCCGGTTAATAGCGCTATCAATAAATTTGAAAGAAAAGGGAGCTTAATCTTTCTTATTCCATAAACAATCCCTATGCCGAAGCTGTCCATGCTGATAGAAATTATCAGCATGACGATTAAGAACAGGGTCAATGCTTTCGCCTCACTTGACGCAATAAGTTTTATAGGATTGGTATATGCGGCCGGCGGGGGATTGGTGTCTGTGCAGCGGCAAACTAAATGGTTGGGAATTTTGTTTAACTGGAAGGATTTTAATTGTTGTTGAAGAATTATTTAAAAATAAATTCGCTAAAGGGGGTATAGCATATGACTGAGACGAGGATCGAGCCGTTAATTGACGAGAGAGAGTACTTCGTGGAAAAGGTTACTATCGACAATGTGCCCGACCTTCTTGACAATACTGGCGCAACATTTCTAAAAAGTCTGGAGGAGGCTATTGCCGACTGCAGGAAGTTCATTGCAGAGGAGTTTATTTTAACGGATTTTTGGTCACACCCGGACAGGGGTGTGGAATTCACTTTAAAAAAGAAAAAGAAAAAGTAGTTATGTTCTCTCAAAAAGTTGACAGGGATAAAGTTAATAAATATACTGACTTTTAGCATGACTGTATGAAATGGTTATGTTGAAAGTCTTTTTTTTAGCTGGTTATGATAATATATTTTAAATTATATTGAGCAAGGTTAGGGAAGGAGTGACGTGAAATTGATTGGCTCAGAGGCAATGGTCTCCGTACTAAGCATCATTGTCATAGATATAGTTTTGGGTGGCGATAACGCCGTGATGATTGCCATGGCTTGCAAAGCCCTTCCGGTGGAGCAGAGAAAAAAGGCAATAGTTCTTGGCACTGTTGGCGCTGTTATTGTACGTGTGGCCATGACCGCCGTCGCGTTGTACTTATTAAAAATTCCCTTGCTGCAGTTCGCGGGAGGCGTCTTGCTGGTCTGGATCGCCCTGAAACTTTTGCTTGAGGAAAAAGAAGTGGAATGCAAAGTCGCAAAAAGTTTATTCAATGCGATATATATTATCATTATGGCGGATGTCGTGATGGGCATCGACAATGTCCTGGGAATCGCCGGGGCCGCGCAGGGGAGCCTGGAAAGGGTAATCTTCGGCTTGCTTTTCAGTGTTCCCATCATTGTGTGGGGCAGCACAATTATTTTGAAATGGCTGGATCGATACCCGGCTATAGTTTACGTCGGGTCCGGCGTTCTGGCCTGGACGGCGGGAAAGATGATCGTTAAGGATATTATTATTTATAAAAATATCGGCCAGTACATTCCTTACTTTGATTTTGCGCTTCCTGTGGCCGTGCTGATTTTTGTGCTCGCGACAGGACTCTATATAAATAAAATTAAGTGCAAAGAAGTCGGCAAAAATAATGTTTAGCACATTTCAAATGTTCATTTCTTGACTTTTAACCGGGGAACCGTTAAAATAATTGTTGCAAACAATAGTATTTTTATCGGGGCGTAGCTCAGTTTGGCTAGAGCGCTACCTTGGGGTGGTAGAGGCCGCACGTTCAAGTCGTGTCGCTCCGACCAGCAAAAAACCTTGGGCAACCAAGGTTTTTCCTTTATAAGGCCGAACATGAGCCGTGTTATATGTCCAGAGTTTGCCAAAGGCGAAGGGAAGAAATGCCATGATTGTTTCGGCGACAACTGCAATTGAGCAGTCATACTGGTTGGTGTTTTATCAGGAAAGATTATTGGTGCTGATGAATAATGGCAACGTTGCTATTCCGTTAAGCAATGACCTTTCCGGGTTCAATCTGGAGCAGGTAAAAAAACTATCATTGGGTACGTTAAATAACTTGCCTTGCTATACCGCTGAAATAGTAAACGAACCATCTATTACAGAAAACATGAAATTCGTTGGTTTGAGGCGGTTGTACGGGCAGATCGGGGAAGACTTGTTTTGGCTGGCCGGCAGGGCGTTCCAAATATTGGATTGGGACCGC
>MVQK01000024.1 GCA_002067515.1 Pelotomaculum sp. PtaB.Bin013
ATGGAAATCATAAGAAGTCAGCGCCGCCTTGCGCGAGGGCTTTAGCAGCGCATTGGGAATTGAATTGGAGCCGGCACGGCTAACGTCTGAGGAGGCGCGCCTTGCAAGGGAACTGGCAGACGCAAAATACAAATCGCAGGAATGGAATAATAAATATTAACCGGTGCCGCTTAAATTCGAATCGCGTATTAGAACACCAACTAACGGTTGATTTAATATAATTATATATATACCAGTAAAGGTGTGGTTGCATTGACATTGCCGCCTACGGAAGAGATCCAGCATGACCTTTTGTTGACTATTATAGTGGCTTTATTTATTCTTTTCTCAACAGGGATCGCGGGACCTTCAAGAGTGCCCCCGGCTTAAGCAGGGACGCAACCAGATGTTGGCCGTTCTTATATAGGATATAAGAATCGCAATAGCACCCGGGGGTCCGGTCGTTTCCTCGCCATAAAGTAGGCCGTTAAAGGGGATTTTTTCATGCTATCAAACAACGATCTTAATATATTGAAGGAACAGATCATGGCTCAACTGGGACAGGAAACACCTTTTTCAACTAAAAATGCCAAGAAAACTGACATTTGTAATAATGGGAATAATAAAAATGCGAATAACATGCTTCTTAATCTCACACCGCAAAAGATTTTGGTGATTGCCGGGCTCTTAGGGGGCGCGTTAGAGGTAAAGTATGTTTTAGTGGACAGGGATCAAATAATTAACGTTCTCCTGGATGGTTCGTTAAAGCGAAAGACCAAATTAGATAAAATGCTGGATGAAATCGGAGCAATGCCCTTTGATGACGTATTAAGGGCTGTGTTGGGGAGAGTATAATAATAAGTTATCCCATATGTTTTTCGCCGTAAAACCGCGATCCTTTGATGCGTTAGGAAATGCGGTTTTATAGTTTTACGGTGATAATTAATCTGATAATGACTCATACTTTGCGCGGGGGGTTTTACTATAAACCGGACGGAAGGGATATCCCAGGCTGATATTATTTACTTCATTCTGATTGACCGGTTCTGTGGCAGTGGGGTGTTTTGCGGCAGTTCAGCCGGTCCGGAGCAGTACCACGGAGGGAATTTCGCCGGGATCATGGAAAAGATCCCTTATTTAAAGCATCTCGGCGTTACAGCTTTGTGGATCACCCCGGTCTATCTGGGTATCGGCGGCATCCACGGCGCGGCGGGGCTGACTGAAGGCTACCATGGTTACTGGCCGCTTGATTTTGAACGGATCGATACGCATCTTATTCCTGATACAGTGGATAACGGCAGGGATAAATTGAAAATGCTGGTCGAGCAGTTGCATGATAACGGGATTAAAATTATCCTCGACGTAATTGTCAGCCATACCGGATACCATAATGAGAATTACCGTAATTATCCCCACCGCCTGCCCGCGTACTGGTTTAAAAAACATAAGGACGACTTGCCCTTCGGCCTGCCGGCCCTTGATCACGGGCAGGCCGATGTCAGGGATTATTTTGTGAACAATATTGTCGACTGGATTGAAGATACGGAAATAGACGCCATCAGGCTGGATTCAGCCAGACATATAGACCAGACTTTCTGGTACTATTTTAAGGCGTATGTGCGGGGGAAATACCGGAATATTTTTTTTCTGGGCGAAGTGCTGGATTTTGATGCTGATTCCGTGTCGAAATACCAGAGGGAACATGATTTTGACTCTCTTTTTGATTTCCCCTTGTGTGGCAATATTATTGATGTGATGATCCGGAACGAAGATAATAAGCCGCCGGAGCACCGTAAGGGTATGTGCGCCATAGCCGGGCCGCGCGGCGCTGCCGCCCCTGAAACGCCCGGGGTGCTGGATACCGACTGGAAATATAATAATGCCAACCGTCTGGTCACACTTGTGGATAACCACGATTTGGAGAAAAGAGTAATGAGCTGGGCGGTGAATTATTCTAACGGAGACAGAAGCGAGGCGGCGAATCTGGTTGTTTATGTTTTATCATTTTTGTTGACCACCAGGGGTATACCTCAGGTATATTACGGCACGGAAATCGGCCTGGAGGGTGACCGCTGTGCGGGTGGGGACGCTCGCCTGCGCATGGATATGCCATGGGAGAAAATCGACCCGTCAACATTGGAGCCTTTTCCTGGTTATTCTGTGGAAAGTTTTATTTACCGCAGCTTGCGCAAATTAATCAGGCTTCGCCGGGAAAACGAAGCACTTCAATACGGCTATCTATTCACCCTTTACTCCAGCTTTGACGTTTATGTTTACATGAGGGAGTTCCGCGGGAATACCATCATCGTGGGCTTGAACAACAGCCGGACTGATCGGTCCGTTAGGATAGATATTGCCGTAAACCTGAATGTACCTGGCCGGATTAAGAAAAATTTTGCCGACCGCCGGATCATGGTAAATCTCATGGATACTTCTGAGACAGTAGAATACCTTCCTTCCGGTAAATTGGGAATGAACATCAAGGGGAAGCAAGCGCTGATCCTTAAATTAGTCTGACGTCTGTTACCTTGACAAGGACCTTGCTATTTCCTATCATTAATTTGTTAACTTATTAGTATCTTCATACCTACGTTGCCGAGGCTGTGTGGAAACAAAATGATAAAAGAGGCGATATGAATTGGGGCGTTCGTTTGTCTGGAATAAGGTGAAATACCCCAATTGGACAGGTCTTAAACTGTCAGGAATTCTTTATGCCGGTCCGGCTGAGGGTACAATAGTGGTTGTTTGCCATGGCTTTACCGGAAGCAAGGAGGGTGGCGGACGGGCGGTCGCCATGGCGGAGGAATTGGGTTCGCGTGGATACGCCACTCTGCTTTTTGACTTTAGCGGTTGCGGAGACAGCGAAGGTGATTTTGCCGACGTTTGTCTCACACGGCATATAGGGGACGTTAAGTGTTCAGTGGATTTTTGCCGCGGTCTTGGTTTCAACAGGGTTGTCACGGTTGGCCGAAGCTTTGGCGGGACGGCGGCTATTGGCCTGGGTAGGGCTGGCGGCGATGTGGCCGGTGTTTGCACCTGGTCGGCCCCGGGCGCGTTAAGGGAAGTATTCACTCGTTTGCGTGTCCAAGCGGCCGGCGAGGATAGCGATATGATCAGATTGTCGGAAGAAGAGGATGCGTTACGGATAAAAAAGAGTTTTATCACTGATCTGGACAGGTATGATATATTCAGCCGGGCTGCTCTGATTGCGCCTAGTCCGCTGCTGGTTATCCACGGGAGCAACGATCAGGTGGTCCCGGTAGATAACGCCTGGTCGATTTACAAAGCTGCCGGTGATCCGAAAAAAATTCAAATTATCCCTGAAGCCGACCACCAGTTTACCGGAAGTCACCTGAAAGTATGGGAAGTGTTCTTTGAGTGGCTGGCAGAGCACTTTCCAACGAACATGAATTGTAGTTAAATAACTAAAATTTAACAATGAGATTAGCAAAATAACATTATTTAGCCGCTCTGTCGCGTTATAAATGATCTATGATAATCGAATAATAATAAAAGCTGTTGTTCCATAAAAAAGGAGGTTGGGCTAATGAGCAGAAGGCGTGGAGGAGTAATGTCCGAAAGGCTGAAGTATGAATTAGCCGACGAGTTGGGCGTAGGCGGCGTGGTACGCAGGGATGGCGGCTACTTCGGTAATGTTTCTTCGAAAAACTGTGGTAACCTGGTCAGACTTGCGATCGAACGGGCCGAACAAACCATGGCGGGGAACAATGGCTGGAAGTAAAAAGATGCCCTTCAAGGGCATCTTTTTAACATATACCTCTTATCCGTCGTAAAGCCATATAAATATCAATCAAGTTTTTTTTTGACATATTTAATTTTGTTAACTTAAGATTGATTTTGTGTCAAGTTATGATAATATACCAGAGGAAGTAACATTTTCTCCCCGGGAGGAGTCTGGTTATGTTTCAAAAGAAAAAAGACGTTTTTTTTGATAATTTGGTGATGATAGCTAAAAATCTTCAGCTTGCTATTCAGGTTTTCCGCGAAGAAATAACCAAACTGAGCGATGCGGAAGAATTCGCCCTGCAACTCAAAACTGTTGAGGATATGGGGGATCACTATACTCATGAAATTATTCTGGCTTTAAATAGAACCTTCATAACTCCTTTTGAACGTGAAGACATACTGGGGCTTACTTTGAAACTGGATGATGTATTAGATTGCCTGGAAGCGTGCGCTTCCCGCCTGGAGCTTTATAATATCCTCGAAGCAGACGATTATATGATGCTTTTTACGAAAAATATTGAAATGTGCATCCAGGAAATTGTTTACGCGATAAACCACCTGGTGGAAAAAAGGCTTACGGATATGACCAACCATACCCATAAGATTAACGAATTGGAAAATGTGGCGGACGACCTGCTCCGGGATAGTCTGAAAACACTTTTCTCCACTTGTACCGATGCGATTGAGTTAATTAAAAGGAAAGATATATATGGCATGATGGAAGCTGTATCAGATTCCTGCGAGGACGTGGCTAATATTCTTGAAGGTATTATGATGCGGAGTTCTTAAGGGGGGATTAATGTTGGACTCAACAGCAATCCTCATTGGCTTGGTCGTGCTCCTGGCCCTTTCATTTGACTTTATTAACGGTTTTCATGATACAGCCAATTCGATTGCCACGTCAATTTCCACAAAAGCGCTTCCCCCCAGGATTGCTATTTTGCTGTCCGCCGCTATGAACTTGCTCGGAGCGATGCTGTTTACCGGGGTAGCGCAAACCATCGGCGGGAAAATTGCCAATCCAATGCAGCTGGAGCATGGCATGTATATTGTTGCCGCTGCGTTGCTCTCGGGCATTGCCTGGAATTTAATTACCTGGTATTACGGAATACCGAGCAGTTCTTCACATGCCCTAATCGGTTCCCTAACCGGGGCCGTTATCGTCGCCGGCGGGTATCAAGCGGTAAATTATAAAGGTTTTTTAACTATTATCGAGGCATTAATCATATCACCACTAATTGCTTTTTCAGTGGGTTTTATCATTATGAACTTAATCAGAATCATTTTTAAAAATGCCCATCCTGGCAAGCTAAACAGACGTTTCCGTTCTCTTCAAGTATTTACAGCCGCTTGGCAGGCTTTCAGCCATGGCACTAACGACGCGCAAAAATCAATGGGTATTATCACTTTCGCTTTGGTGGCAGGGGGGCTGCAGGCGAACCTTGAAGTGCCGTTTTGGGTAAAAAGTTCATGCGCGTTAGCGATGGCGCTGGGAACTTCGGTCGGCGGTTGGAAAATTATTAAAACTGTCGGCACCCAAATTTTCAAGTTAGAGCCTTCAAGCGGTTTTGCGTCCGACGTTAGTTCAGCGTTGATAATCATTATCGCTACTTTTTTAAAATTGCCGGTTAGTACAACTCACGTAATATCATCTGCCATTATGGGCGTTGGTTCGGCTAAGCGTGTTTCCGCCGTAAAGTGGGAAACAGCTGAAAAAATCGTCATGGCATGGATGATTACACTGCCAGTTACCATTATCTTTGCTGGTTTGACATATTGGATAATTTCTTTAATATTTAATTTTTAATACAAAATTAACGTTAAAAAAATAAATGTGTTTTTGCTTAATGAGGAAATAAAACAATAAGTTACAAAGCAATTTCAAAGTCAATATAATTGCCGTATTGGCAAGTTGAGGCACATTTAGGCGGAATAAAAGTGATTTATTAAGGTTACTTTAAGATTACACGATATTATTTAAAATATTTCATGATATCGCGAATATATGGAGGTGGGACGACACTAAAATTGGAGGGGTGATGCTTGAGGGGAAAAAAACGGGGTTTATTAGATAATATTTTCTTGTTTTTATCCGGAACGCTTATTATTTATGGTTTTTTATTTTCATCCGGATGGCATGTCGCAGTAAGTGAACCGCCAAAATTAAATATCCCCGTTCCCATTTATTGTAATAATATAATAGCGCAGTTGCGTCAAGGGTTTAATGATCATCAAGAATCGCCCGTTAATATTGTTCCCCAAGTTAGGGTTGTGCCTGGCGGCCAGTCGATTGGGGTTTTGCTTCGCTCCCAAGGGGTAATTGTAGTAGGTCATTCGATAATTCAGGACCAGTCCGGTAATAAGGTTAACCCTGCCGGAGACGCCGGAATTAGCATCGGAGATGTAATCTTAAAAATTAACGGTGAGGACGTTAAAAGTGAAGGGCAAGTACGGGATTTGGCAGCCCGTGCAGGTGCCTCCGGACAAGCTTTGGATCTGGAGGTAAAACGTGGAGGAGATATTTTTTACACCAAAATAAATCCGGTGTACTGTACGGAAACTTCCCGTTACCGGATTGGCCTTCTGATCAAAGATAGTGCGGCAGGCCTTGGAACACTGACATTTTACGAACCGGAAAGCAGGATTTATGGTGCATTAGGTCATGTTATTACCGATGTTGGATCAACTGAACCATTCGATTTATCTGAGGGAAAGATAATTGGGGCGAGCGTTCAGGCAATTCATCCGGGAAAGCGCGGCCTGCCGGGGGAAAAAATTGGGATATTTCAGGACGACAAGCAGATTAACGGCACTATTTCGAGGAATACGAAACTTGGCATCTTTGGAAATCTGCAAAAGCCTCTCGATAACAACGGCAATAACATGCTGATGACCGTAGCGCCAGCGAGTCAAATTCACGAGGGGACGGCAGAAATCCTGACTGTATTGAAAGATGAACAGGTCGAAAAATTTTCAGTTGAGATAATGAAAATCAACTTAAAAGCCGTGCAGGATGGTAAAGGGATAATTATAAAAATTACTGACCCGCGCCTTCTCGAACAAACCGGCGGAATTATTCAAGGTATGAGTGGAAGCCCAATTATTCAAGATGGAAGCCTTGTTGGCGCGGTAACCCATGTTTTTGTAAATGATCCGACGAGAGGTTACGGTGTGCCGGTGGAGTGGATGCTGCGGGAAGCGGAAATATTTCCTATGGAAAAAAATATTAAAATGGCAAGTTAGAAAACATAAGCTTTGCGGGATTTACTATGCCAACAATTACCATTTTTTTAAAATCACATGAAGGATTTTTTTTTTTGCCGTCGAATCATTTTGATTATACTATAAATTACAAAATATAGAAATTAGGAGGCGGGCAAATTAGATGACAGGAAAGTCTATACGATTAATGATCGCAGATGATAATAGAGAATTCTGCGAATTACTGAAAGAATTTATTAACCAGCAGGAAGACTTGGATCTTATTGGTATAGCCTATAATGGTTTGGACGCGCTGCAAATGATCAGGGAAAGCAATCCTGACATAATCGTCCTTGATATTATCATGCCGCATCTTGACGGTATCGGTGTGCTGGAAAAACTTGTTTCGGACAGCACCTTCAATAAACCGAAAGTAATTATGTTGACTGCTTTTGGTCAGGAAAGTGTGACCCAAAAAGCGGTTGAACTGGGAGCGGACTATTATATTCTAAAACCTTTCGATTTTAATGTTTTAGCTACCAGGATTCGCCAATTGGCAGAGGGAATAAATGTGACGCAGTATATTACACCGGTAAAACCAAAAAATCTTGATGTGGCTGTTACTAATATTATTCATGAAATGGGTGTGCCCGCGCATATAAAAGGTTATCATTATCTGAGAGACGCTATTCTGATGGTTATTAGTGAGGTAAGTTTACTTGGCGCTGTTACAAAAGAGCTTTATCCAATGATTGCCATGAAGTATCAAACAACACCCAGCAGAGTTGAGCGGGCGATCAGGCATGCGATAGAGCTAGCCTGGGACCGTGGAAACGTTGAGATGATGACTAAATTTTTTGGTTATACGATTAACCTTGAGCGCGGCAAACCTACGAATTCGGAATTTATCGCCATGGTGGCCGACAAACTGCGGATTGAAACGAAGGTCAGTTAAAATCTGATAATATTCCTAATTGTCACTAAAAAACACTTCCCTTTTTATTGGTTTCCCACTAATAAACAGGAGGTGTTTTATTTTTGCTAACTTTGAATTTACGTTAATAGTTACGCATATTTATTTATAAGGTGATTTTATGGATACTGGATTTATTTCGAATTGGCTGCAGGCGATTGCAACTTTACTGGCGGCTTTTGTAACAATATTAACATATATAATATATAGACGTTTGAACAATGTTGAAAAAACTAAAATAGTGCTCGATATTTATGAACGTCTATTTACAAGAAAAGAATGCATAAAGATAATTGAAAAAATTGAATTAGGGGAAGGCAAATTTTGGATACCTGTTGAAGATAAAGAAATCCAAAATAGAGAAGATATTATAACTGATTTAGAAATAGATGAATATCTGGGTTTTTTTGAATTACTTGGTGATTTAGTAAAGAGAAACATAATTGATTTTAAAGATGTTTATAACGCGTTTAGTTACTATATAAAAATGACATGGAAACATAAAGGTATCAGAGAATATATCGATGATTTAAGAAATGATGAGAAAGATCCGGAAATATATGAAAATCTTGAATATTTAAGTGGAATGGTTATTCTAAGATCAGAAGGTGGTTTTAATTTGAGTCAATTTGTAAAAGAAATTACAGGTTTAGTGTTAATTATTTTGTTTTTCGCATTAATCGGTGTCGGAATTAACAATGAAAATTTTACAATTATTTTTCTTGGAATAGGTGGTGCAATAGCTTCTGCATTATTCTGGTATTCCTCGTTACAGAATAAAATCTATAATAAAATAGCTAATTCTGCGAGGCATCATAACAATAGTGATATCAAATAACTATTTTTAATCACAATTCTTTCCATTTCAATATTATTAATTTTTCCGGTATAATAAATTATAGAATAATAATCCCACAGAAGAAAAAATTTATATATTTTTACCAGTATTGGAGGATTTTCATTGAAGGAACAAACTTTAACGACTAATAATCTGGTAAAATTAATAAAATGGACAAGATCGGTAGATGTTACTATACCAGTTTCAAATGTTGAGATATTTCAACGTGTTGAAAAAATAAATACGTTTCTTATGGAAAATGCTATCTTGCAGGTTCAAATATTTATTAAATTATTCGCGCTAACCTCCTCTAAAGAAGAAAACAAGGCTAATATTAGCAAGTCCACGGTATTTACAAAGGACGTGGAGATTAATACTTTAATCGAGCTGAATAATGAAATAACTAAAGAAGATATTGTTTCTTTAGATCACCAGGTAAATATCGAAAAATATTATCCCCGTCCCGACAGTATAGTCGTTAACGGTACCATGAAGATAACTATCACTTATATAGAACACCTTACCCTAAGCGGTACAGTTATTAATTTTTTAAATAGGATGCCAATTGCCGGTGCTACAATAAATATCAGGAATTTGGACAGTGATGATATTTTGGCTTCGGCTAAGACAAACAGTAAAGGGTTGTATTCTTTTAATAATTTACCTCCCGGCGTTTTTTTACTGGAAGCTATCACCGAGTTTCATAAACCGGAACAGAAAATAAGTGTCATAAAGAATAAAGATATAGTGAACTTTGTCCTGCATAGCTAGGGATAGTCCTTGCATTCCGGGTATCTGTTTATTGCGATTGTTATTTTTTCTGCAGCGAAAAGGCGACTGTAACCGTGATGATTCAGCGGTATACAGCCGCCTTTTTATTTCTACCTCATACTAAATCAATATAATCTTGAATTGTGTATAGTTAATATATTAAAAAGAGAGACTTTATTGTATGATACTGGTAATAAGAATGTGACTAATCTTGAAGGGAGAATCTAAACCTTGATCAGGGTGGCGGGGCTAAAAATTCCGGTGGACGGGAATAAAACACAATTAGAACAAGCCCTGTTGAAAAAACTCGGGATTAGCGGTCAAGAACTGCTTGACTTTAAGATTTATAAGCAGTCTGTGGATGCCAGAAAGGCGGGCATAATCTATTTCGTCTATACTGTTGACGTAAAACTGGCTAAAGAAGACGCTATCCTGAAAAAGCTGAGGAACAACCGGGATGTATCTGTATCTCCCCGGATGGTGTACGAATATGTAAAAACCGGCCAAAATATTTTAACACACCGGCCGGTGATTGCCGGGACCGGTCCCGCCGGGTTATTTGCCGGCCTGCTCCTGGGCAAGATGGGGTACCGGCCGCTCTTGCTGGAGCGGGGCGGTGATGTTGATACCAGGATTGCGGCAGTGAAAAAGTTTTGGGAAACCGGTAAACTGGACCCGGAATGCAACGTACAATTCGGGGAAGGCGGCGCGGGAACTTTTTCAGACGGGAAACTGACAACACTGATCAAGGATGTAAGGTGCCGTAAAGTTCTGGAGGTTTTGATCGAGGCCGGCGCGCCGGAAGAAATTATATACTCATATAAGCCGCATATCGGCACTGATAAGTTGAGGACAGTAGTAAAAAATATCCGTAGACAAATAACGGAATTGGGCGGGGAAATCAGGTTCGGCACTAAAGTAACCGATCTGGTAATCAAAGATGGAAGGATTACAGGCGTAACGGTTAACAACAACGAGGTATTAGATGTGAATGTGCTGGTGCTGGCCCTTGGTCATAGCGCCAGGGACACTTTTGAAATGTTGCTTGCCAGAGGAGTGGAAATAACCCCTAAAGCTTTTTCCATCGGGGTCCGTATTGAACACCCGCAGGAACAGGTAAACCTGACGCAATATAAAGAACTCGCCGGCCACAAAAATCTTGGAGCGGCGGATTACAAGCTGGCTTACCACGCTTCAAACGGCAGGTCGGCTTACACATTTTGCATGTGCCCGGGTGGTGTGGTGGTGGCGGCTGCTTCCGAAGAAGGATGTGTGGTAACCAACGGAATGAGTGAGTACGCCCGCGACGCTGAAAACGCCAATAGCGCTCTTCTGGTCGGGGTAAGTCCCCGTGATTTCCCAAGTGACCACCCGCTGGCCGGCGTGGAGTTCCAGCGAAAGTGGGAAAGTAAAGCTTTTCATTTGGGTGGTGGAAATTACTGTGCTCCGGCGCAACTGGTGGGTGATTTCCTGGCAGACAGGCCGTCTGTCAGGCTGGGAGCGGTAAAACCGTCATATAAAAAAGCTGTGCAGCTATCCGAACTAAAGCGCTGTTTGCCTGATTATGTGATCGAAACACTACGCGAAGCGATCCCGGCGCTGGATAAAAAAATGCGCGGCTTCGCCCGGCCGGACGCCGTGATGACCGGTGTTGAAACCAGGAGTTCATCTCCGATCAGGATAATCAGGGATGAAAACTTTGAAACGCGGATCAAAGGCCTATACCCGGCGGGAGAAGGCGCAGGGTATGCCGGGGGTATTGTGTCCGCCGCGGTTGACGGGATCAAGGTGGCGGAAGCCATTGCCAAGATATATGCGCCCTTTTCTTAAACTTTATTTGAGGTAGATTACTTTGAGCGACATTTTATTATTGTAAAGTATACGTTACAATATTTACGGTGAAAATGTAAAATAGGTGATTAAAAGTGGCAATTGTTGATCTTGAGCGACCTAAGTTGCTCAGAACGGTGACTTAAGGCTAGTCAAAAAAATGGTTATTCTGCAGTTGCTGTTTAATAAATCAAGGGGTTATCGCTTCTCAGAGCGATAACCCCCTTGCTGTTTTATGCCAAAAGCGGGTTGTAGTCGACGGTTCAACCGATGGTGGGGCTGAGTGGTTTGGAATTTGATAATTTAGGAATGTTACTATAAAATTGTTATTAAAGCCCACAGGTTGCTAAAGAGCGAGTTTGTTCAACATATATAGGTTGTTTTAGCCGGAGGTCTAAGATTATGTCCGATAATTTAATGGCCAGGGTTGTAGTTATAGGTGGCGGGGCGGCGGGCATCATGGCTGCTATTGCGGCCAGGCACGCGGGGGCCGATGTAACTATAATGGAAAAGAACCAGCGGGTTGGCAAAAAGATCTTGGCTACCGGAAACGGCAGGTGCAACCTGACTAATGTCGGTCTCGAAATAACAAATTATCACGGCAATAACCCGGAATTCGCCAGTGAGGCGCTAAGCCGGTTTAATGTTCAAAAAACCATAGATTTTTTTGAATACCTTGGCGTAACCCATAAAGTAGAGGATGGAGGCAAGGTTTTTCCCCGTTCCGACCAGGCTTCCAGCGTGCTCGACGTAATGCGTTATGAACTGGATGAAACCGGTGTGGAAGTAATTTGCGAAGCTGAGGTTAAAGAGGTCAAGAAAAAAGCGCGGGAGTTTGTTATTAACCTGGCGGACGGGAGGGAGTTCCGGGCTGACCGGGTTATAGTCGCTACCGGCGGGAAAGCGGCCCCGCAGCTCGGCTCCAACGGGAGCGGCTACGACCTGGCGAAAAAATTCGGGCACAAGATCGTTGAGCCGTTTCCGGCGCTGGTGCAGTTAAAATTGGCGGCTAAATTTCTAAAACAGGTTAAAGGGATAAAATTTGAAGGGTATGCGGAGATTATCGTCAATAAAATGCCGGTTGCCGGTGCGCAGGGGGAAATATTATTTACCGAGTACGGCATATCCGGACCGCCAATCCTGAGCCTGAGCCGCATAGTAGGGGAATATGCGCAAAAAAAGCAAAAAGTACACCTGGGGTTGAATTTAATTAACTACTTTTCCGGACAGAAACTGGAAGAGTATCTGACCAGGCGTTTTCAAACAAGGCCGGAAAAACCCCTGGCCTTCAGCTTTGTCGGTTTTATTAATAAAAGGCTGGCTCCCGTTGTTTTGCGCGAGGCCGGGATTGCCGACGCGAACAAACCCGCGGGACAGGTTGCCGCCGGGGAACTTAAAAATATCATTAGGATTCTTAAGGACTGGCGTTTTGAGATAACCGGCACCACTTCCTGGCCGAACGCCCAGGTCACCGCGGGGGGTGTGGATGTAGCGGAGGTCAATGCACAAACCATGGAATCAAAGATCGTTCCCGGGCTATACTTCGCGGGAGAAGTGCTGGATATTGACGGCGACTGCGGCGGCTTCAACCTCCAGTGGGCCTGGTCCTCCGGCTGCTTGGCGGGCAAAAGCGCGGCAGCCGGGCGTTAAAGAAACGGTAGGGTTCAAATATGCAGGTTGAAAATAAAGAATCGTTGCTTAATTTAGCCAGAAACGCGGACGAAAGACTCTTTGCCGCGCGGTGCCTTGACTATGTCCACGCGGTGGTGAAAGCAAAAAAGGCTGTTGTGCTTACGGGGTTCCTTGATCCCGGTCAGGTGGGCCTGCTGGAGGATATTTGCCGCGGATACGGGGAGGTCAGGGCGCTGCTCTGGGGCGGATACCCGGAGGCTGAGCGGCGCAGGGCGCTGGTAGTGGCTAAAGACAATCAATGGTATGAAGAGGACTACAAGGTGGAGATTTTACAGGTAGTACCATTGAAGACGGACAGTCTGCCCGGCCATCGTGATTACCTGGGTTCTCTGATGGGGCTGGGGATCAACAGGGATAAAATAGGGGATATCGTCCGGCAGGATAAAGGTGTGGCTGTTTTTGCCGCCAAAGAAATATTGGCTTTTCTAAGCCAAAACCTGAATAAAGTTGGCCGGTATCCGGTAACAGTACAACTATTGGATGGAGCAAATTTTGAATTCAGTGCGCCGGTGTTAATTGAGAAAGTGGTTACCACCGCCTCTCCGCGCCTTGACGCTTTGGTGGGCAAGGCTTTTAACTTGTCAAGAACTGATTCAACACTACTAGTTCAACAGGGGAAGGTTTTTCAAAACTGGCGCCAGCAGGTCAACCCGTCAAAATTGGTTGTCGAGGGCGATGTGATCTCTTGCAGGGGGCGCGGGAGGTTCCGGGTGCTTAAAAGTGCGGGTATGACCAAAAAAGCGCGTGAAAAATTTATTTTGGGATTCGATCCCGAATACAAATGATTATGTGAAAGGAGGTTTGTAATTTGAAAAAGATGGGTAGTTTGCCTGCCAGAAAGGAAATCCCGGATCAGTACAAGTGGCGGCTGGAGGATATATACGCGGCTGATGAACTCTGGGAGCGGGATTTCCAGCAGGTTCAGAAGATGGCAAGTGAAGTTGAATCTTATCGGGGGAAGCTTGGACAATCGGCAATTACCCTGCTGGGAGTTTTACAAGCGGAGGAGCGGCTTCAGGAACTCATCGAGAAATTATATGTTTACGCCCGTATGCGCCGGGATGAGGAAAACAGCAATCCGGTTTATCAAGCATTGACGGACCGGGCCGACAGTCTGAACACAAGTGTGGAAGCGGCGCTTTCCTTTATCGTGCCGGAAATACTGGCTATTCCCACAGATGTCCTGAAGCGCTTCCGGCAGGAGGAGCAAGCTCTGGCGCGTTATCATTTTGTCTTGGATGAAATTCTCCGGTTCGCGCCCCATACCCTGTCCGCGGCCGAGGAGCAGATTATCGCCCAGGCGGGGGATGTGATCCAGGCGCCCAGCAATATTTTTAAAATGATCAACAACGCCGATCTCACTTTTCC
>MVQK01000025.1 GCA_002067515.1 Pelotomaculum sp. PtaB.Bin013
AAAAATTTTGGCCTTCACAGCCATTTTTGTTGTTGTGGAATTGGTGCTATTTACCATTAACTGCATAACTCATGTTCCTTATAGCATCAAATATTTATACAATAATGGTAGATATTGACTTAAAATTAGAAATTGCTGGTAAATATGTTTTAGCGTATATTTTCGTTAAAATGTTGGCGGTACCCCATCTATAACCGTATATTTTACATTTATCTCGGACGTACCCTAAATAGAATGCCCCACCGAAAGGCAGGGCATTCCATGTAGGTTAAATGTGTTGCATACACTGTCAAAAATACGAATGGAAATCTTATTTACTGCTACTCGCTGTGCTGTTGTCAGAGCCCCATTATTAACTACACTCTATATACACCTACACTAAATTAATCATTTGCTTGTTCAATTAATATAAGTAGATCCTGCATTAGTTTATAATCATTTTCCAACTTCTTAAGCTCATCCTTATATTTTTGTAAATCTGCTAGACATTTTTGCCTTAGTCCACTAAACTGAATAGGGCACCATTTCAAAAATTCTATTTTGTCTTTGTAATCAGATATTATTAAATTTAACTCTCTCATTCTTTTTATTGGATTTTCCAGTTCTTCTCTAATTTGTTTTGCCCACCTATCTAAAAAAGTTTCACTTATAGGTTCGAATACATTATTAAATTTACCTTCTAAAAATTTATTATCACGATCTTTTGAAATAATCATATATTTAACACATCCCCTATTTATGTTATATTTCTCTGGAAATTAAAACTTAAACTGCAGGAAAACTTAATAATTCATATAAATCATAAATCTAACTAAAACGGCTAGTAACCTGTCTAAATATTAACAGGTAATCCCAATTTCAACTACATGTTGACATTACAGCATCAGAAACATCAACATATTGTGGTGTTTACATTGCATAATGTAATTCTCGGACAACCTCCTAGCAGGTCACTTAACTCAACCACTACTAAAAGCAAAGCGGACGAGATGGTATGCATCGTGTCTCTGAGAGGGGTTAAAATAGCGTTTATCACCTTGCTTATATCTCCCTTATCTTGTTCTGTGTATCTTCTGTCTGTCCTAAAAAGAAACCGGATCAAAAAGGAGCTTGCCGAGGAGTACGCCTAAGTTACCTGGGAGGGTGCTGTCACGCAGCGGCAGCTTGCGTATTATTATAAGGAGAATGAACAATCCCAACAGGAGTAACTTGCGACAAATCCATTTATTGGAACCGCCTTAAAAGTTATTTCCAACACTAAATATCTTCTTTATTGCATACTGTATTCCACACGATAGTCCCTTCCTTTCCCTTGAGTATAAAAAAACCTTTCCATTAACGGAAAGGTAATATAAAGCGGTAATAAAAAACGTCTTCCGGAGGAAGACATTTTATTACTAACTAGACAGAAAGGCTCTGCCGCTATTGTCTCCTTTCCATAAGGGAGGCATGACCGTTTCCCGCCACACCCAGCGGCCTGTTTGCCGTGAGATATATCCTTTAGGCAAAAAGGCTCGGAGAAATTTTCAATTCTTTACTTTTCCTTGGAACAATTATAATCATAGAATAAATTACATGTCAACCGATATTTTAAGAGTTATATATTTTAAGAGTTAAATGATATTTTAAGAGTTAATAGATAAAAAAATTCTCCTAACAGACTCTCAAAATAATAGAGCCAATTGCATAATGCAGAAAAGCTTGCGGAACAGTCAGGATTGGTGCTATGGGATTCCAAAGAATTACCCAAATATAAAGAGATTTATAAGAATTAACTCTATTACATCTAAAAAAGGGCAAAAATATCTCGCGGACCCAAACAACTATAAACCCTCGTTCCACCAATTGCTTACGCAGCCTTTTGCTCTTTTTGCTTTCGAATCTGTATGATTGTCCCGGCAAGAAATGTAATAAGGCAAATCGTTACATCTGTGAATGCCTTTTCAATTCCTCTTTTAGTCAACCGGTCCATGTTGAGGTGCCCTTTAAGTACGGAGAATAGCCTCTCAATGGAACTGCGTTTACCATAAAGTTCATTCCTGGTCCGGCTGCCGCGGTGTGGACTGCAAAACAGCCTGGGGTTATCCTTGATCGATATTCTTTTAATATAACCGTAGGAGCTTTCGCAGCAGCATTCATTCTGGCACGTCACATCTTGACCGCATTTTCTGGGACAACGGAACTTGTTGATAAGTTTTTTATAATCTGTTCCGTAGTAAGCCATCGAGTGTCCTGCAGGACAATAGGGAGTACCGTCATCTGTGAAACCTTGTAAAATCTTCTGATGGCCACGGTGGTTTAGCTTGATAATTGCCTGACCGTCCTGGTCAAGCGCCTGGCTGTATATGAAAGCAGCGTCATAACCGGCATCCATAAGATAATAAGAAGGATTACAGCCTAGGAGAGTGTTGTAAAAACCCTATTTTTTTAAGCCAATAATCTTTTTTAAATTTTTTACAGTCAGAATGTAGGTATATACTGGTAATTACTGTTTAAATTTTGTATTTTGTGGCTTAATTCAAGGTTTTATAACCCTTACTTCCTTTTATTTCCTTTCTCTAGGGCAGAATAATCCTATATAACTGCAGACAGAGGTGCTGTGGTAATGTTTGTTAATACCTCGGGGTTGCTGATCTCATGTTGACGTTGTTCCATTATTAACTTCCAGTAACGTTTGAAATTTACTACCGCACCGACTAATAAAGATTGAAGGAGAACTTTGGCTTTACCAATATAGCGAGCCTGGCGAAGACCATGATGCACCATCTCTGCTTGCTTGTTTTCGATCTTGCTACGCTCAGGGTATTCGTTTTGAAATTCTTCAGTTTGCTGAAAAATACGGGCTTCCTGTAAATAACGCTCATGCTGATTTACGGTGATGGTGCGCCTGCCTTTTTTGCTTTTGGTACACTGATTTAGCAATGGGCAGTTTTGACATTGTTCCTGGGAAAAACCAAACACTTTCAGGTGATTTGTTTTCTTGTCGTAAATCTTTTCAACTGCTATCTCACCAGCAGGGCACTGACAGGTTTGGGCATCTAAATCTATTATAAAAGCCGACTTGGGGAAACAGCCGTTTCGTCCAATGTCTGTGGGTACAGGGCAAATCATTTTAATCTGCCGCTTTTCCATCTCTTCTCTGTTTTGGCCTGTACCATAAGCCATATCACACAGAACCTTGTCCGGCTTTCGCTCTTCGGGCTATTCGTCCACTAACGGGGCGGCTGCTTCGGAATCATGAATATTACCTGGTGTGACTTCGATTTCGGTTATAAAGTTATTATCGGTTTCTATGGCAGTGTGAGTTTTGTAACCATCAAATTTGCGGGCGCTGGATTTGCGGCCGTGTCTCATCTGTGGATCGGAGGTGGAAATAATACGATCTTTTGCCACCCCTTGCTTGATTTTAACTGTCTCGTCTGCTTGTTGCTCTATATCCTGAACGGCCACTATGGCCAAAACATCTTTTAATTCCTGCTCTTTCGGGGTAAGTCTCAGTTTTTCTGCTGTTTCAATTACCTGCAAGGCATCCTGGTATAGTTCATTTAGCAATTTGTTGCGCTCATTGGGATCTTCCCAGTTAATTTTGGGCTTGGTTCTGGTATTATAGTCAATATTTAATGGGTTTGACAGCAGTGTGTTTATGTCTACTCGTTTACCAAGGGCTTTTAGCAATCTACTGATGGCCAGGCGTATTAAGGTGTAGGTATCCTGTACCGCACCGGCTCCCAGTACATAGGTTGAGTCCATTATTTGTTTGGCGCAATTGCCGGGGAGTAACCCCTTGGTTATTGCTGCATTCAATATTTCTTCAAAAGCAGTGCGTTCTTTCTTATGCAATAACAACCTTGCCCGGAATCTGGAAAGGGCGCTGTAGTTAAAACCGGATTCTGCGATGGAAATACCCAAAGCTACCTTCCAGCGCAAGTCGTAACGGGCGCGGTTTTCTGCTTCCCGGTCGGAAACTTTATCATAAAATTGTAGTAAAAGCACTTTAATTAAACGGCTGGGTGGTATAGAGGGCCGTCCGGAAAAGGAATATGCATCGGCAAACAATTCATCTCTAAAAATCTCGTTTGCCTGAGATAAACCGTAATACAGGCTATTTTCCGAGACTATAGGTTTTTGCTCCCATGTTTGCAACACATCTATATCCGTGAACTTGATTTGATTCTTTTTACGGCCCAGCATCCTAAATTACCACCTTATATCTTTTTATATCTTAAGATTTCGCCAAACTGCTGGTGATTTCCTGCTTAAGGGCTGGTCTTTATTAAATTTTATGGGCATTTTGTAGGCTTTTTAATGGAGTTTTGCAACACTCTCCTAGAACATCCTTGTGGAAATCACAGGCTTCCTTCATTAATTTCGGAATAATTTCCTTGTTTACATCCGAACAGTTTGCCGGAGCCACCCTGGCAGCAATGGGCGCGGGACCATTAACTGTGTTTACAGCTGCAAGATGCAATTTATAGCCGTAAAACATTTCGTCTTCTCCGGCGGAGGCGGTACGATGTCCAAAAGAAGCACCTGTTGTGCTTTCCTTGGAAGGTTTTTCATGGGCCGGTAGATCAGTACTGTCAATCAATACCTGACCGGTGGAACCAGTTAAAGTGAGAAATTTAGCCGACAGCTTCTCACAAATACTGTTTAGTGCCTCCTGGAGTTGCAAGCTGGTCATTTTAGTTTCAAAACGGGAGAAAGTACTCTCAGATGGAACCCTTTTTGATATCTTGAAACCGCACCAATATGCCAGTTGCGGTGAGTATGACAAACAGGTAACCAAAGATTTTGTAGCTGTTAGCCCCATTAATTTTTTTAAGACAAGAGTCCTGAATATAGCTGATTTTTCAGCGCCTCATAGCCTTTATATCGAAAATGTTTTTCAATCGGGTTGCAATCAATCATGGAAAGTATTTGATAAATTTTATCGTCTTCATTGAAGTTTTCCACAAAAATTTCGAAGGGAAAAAGCACGCCATCTAGAACATACATAATCGGGGTTTCACCTCGCTTGTGGTGTTTTTTGTGGTAATTAACATTTCTACAAGCTTTTAGGTGAAACCTCTTTATTTTTCTATTATTAATACATTTTTCTACATTCTTATGGTGGGTAAATCATATTTTTAAGACTCTGGAACCCTTATATATCAAGGGCTTGAAATTATGCAATTAGCTCTCAACGAGATAATAAATTTTATTAAAGGGCTGTACACGATACTTTTTTTAGTTCATAATTAGGATATGAGCACTTTATCAACCCACATTAAAGAAAATCCGACCCAGCCTGTACATGCTACTTTTGTTCTTTTACTGATTGTCCAACTGTCAGGCAAAGGGATAGCATGATAGATCGTCTCACCGCAGAAAAGCAACAGTTGGCGGAGGATAATGAGCGCCTAAGGGCCTTGCTCAACAAGCGCAATAGCACCATTTTTGGACGTTCCTCTGAAAAGCAGCCACAAGTTGCAAGTGTTCAACAAACAGATGATCACGACGGTGATATTGATCATGCGCGAACTCAAGACAAGAAGCGGGGCGCTAGATCCGGCCACAAGGGCCACGGACGCCATATCCCTAATCTCCCGGAGATCGAAGTAATCCATGAACTCCCGGATGATCAGCTTGTTTGCCCTATCTGCGGGAAACCCCGAAAGATCACCAACCTCTATGAAGTCTCTTACGAGATAGACTATGAAATAAAGTTCGTACGCAAGAAGCATTTACGACGGAAGGCCATCAGCACCTGCACCTGCCCCGTCTGCAGAACTGTCACTGCCGACAAACCGCCGCAGGTCATACCCAAGGGAAAATTCTCCAACGCCTTTCTAGCCCATATCCTGGTCATGAAATTCTTTTTTCAGATCCCCCTGCACCGGATAGCCATGATCGTGTCGATGCAGGGATTGGCCATCAGCGAGGGCACCCTGACCGGCATGTTCCAGAAGCTGGTGCCGCTCTTGAAGCCCCTCTATCTCTTGCTGGCGGAAGTCAACCGCAACGAAGAGCACTGGCATGCCGACGAAACCGGCTGGATGCACTTTGTCCAGGCACCTGACAAGCAAGGCCGGCACTGGTGGCCGTGGGTCTTTGTCTCTCCCATGACTGTGGTGTTCATCCTTGATCCGTCCCGCTCAAGCAGTGTCCCCCGGAAACATTTTAGCGAGAATGCCAGGGGCATCATCAACTGTGACAGGTTCTCTGCCTACGCCAAACTGGCAACTCTCATCAAGGGGTTGGTGAGAGCGCTCTGCTGGTCCCACTTCCGCCGGGATTTCATTGATGCCGGTAAATCCCTGACCTGCCTGAAAGCCTGGGCGGATCTCTGGGTGGCTAGGATTGCCGACATATACCGCCTTAACCATGAGCGGCTCGCTGTCCTGGGTGCCCCGGAGTTATTCCACGCCGCTCAATTGCGACTGGAAAGCGCCCTGGAATTAATGCTGAAGTCGATTCACAGTGAACTGGAAGCCCCCAAACTGCACTGGCAGCAGCAGAAGGTGTTAAACAGTGCCCTGAAGAACTGGGATGGGCTGACTGTCTTTGTCAACAACCCCCTCATTCCCATGGACAACAATCTGGCCTTATCCACAGGAATATATAATCCTCAGGATTTGCAGAAAACCCTTGTTATCAGCGGAGTTTCTGCCTGAATCCTGAGGATTATGTTTTTTACCTAAGACCACACAGTTTGGCCATTTCCTCTTCAGAGCCAACCCAAAGTGGTTTTTCATCTCTAGTCTTGGGAGCTTCAAGAGAGTCCATCGCTTCGCGCATCATGGCTAAAGAAGGCTTTGCATATACCCGGGTAGTATCGAGAAAAGCGTGGCCCAGTATCCTGGAGACAAGCGCAAGTTCAACTCCATTCTGGTACAGATTTGTAGCCCTTGTTCGCCGCAGCATATGGGGATACACATGTAGGGGTATATCAGGACAGAATTCTCTGGCTTTGTCTGCATACTGCTGTATGAACCGTTCCACATTGCCCTCCGACATTTTCCCTGCCCTGCCTTTAATAATTGTATAGAAAAGCAGATTGGTATCCGGGTTGTCTCTTGAGCGATAAGTTAGATCCTACTTTATGTTATGAATCCCGAGGTCATCAGGAAGCTATGGCCCGGCTTAAGCTCATGATAAAGCACCGCCATCTAGGCGTACTAACCGGTGAAGCAGGCAGCGGCAAATCAATGCTTATCAGGCACTTGTTCAGCACCTTGGAAAGCGCTGTCTATTTACCGATTTATCTCAGCATGAGGCGTCTTACTCCCCGGGATTTTTACGGGGCATTACTTAGTCGGGTCGGTGTAGAACCGGTGTATTTACTCGCAAAAGCCCGCCAGCCTTGGGACGAGGCTCTTCATGCCCGCACCACTCAGGGTGGAAAAGTGATAATTCCAGAGCATATTGAAAGCCAGGCTATTTTGAACCCTGAATGGCAAAACACAAGAGAATATATACCCCGCTCAAAGAGACCTGTATGGGTTGCAGTTGGTCTAGTGGGGCAACTTCTAATTAGAGATGATGGAACGTGCCGGGTGAATGGCTATTGTAAACCCAATAATGAAGGCATTGCAACAGCTTCCAGTATTGGATACATTATAAAGGCACAAAAACCTCGGTTGACTTTTGTGCCTTTATCTTTTAGAATAAATCGTCATCTTCACCGTTTCCCTCAGGTAAATGCCCATATTCTTGTAAGAACATCTGTAGGAGCTGGCTCTGCCGCGATGTAAACATTGGATCTTCTTCATATCCAAAGTAACATGTGTTACCCGGAGACTCAAGCTGTTCTTCCAGCGTTTCTCTCAACGTTGCGGTGCCTACAATCGCGATAACTATTTTATCGGCATTTAGCAACTGATAAACTCCTTCGCAGTTAGGCACTTTAGCAACATTTTCTTCATTAAATTCCAGCCAGCTATCCGGCGGCGCAGGCACTTCATTGAACAACAACCGCAGATCGCAGCGCAGGCACCTGTTCGCCTCACCGACAGCCATATCTTCAGTCATATTTAATTCTACTTCAGAAAACTTAGCTAGTACCACTTCCTCAGCCAGGCAAGGCGCAGTCCTATTAGCTGAATTCCAAGGCCGCTTGGCCTGGCCGGGACGCTTCAAACTAGCAAATCCCGGCATATTACCGATAAATAAATCAGGTTTTTCTCTTTTAACGATTTCTTCCTCAACCTCGCCATCTCCACCAAGCGCCATATCAATGTATTTTGCAGCTTTCCTGCCATCGCCAATAGCTTCAGTCACTGACTTGGGACCTCTCACAGCATCGCCGCCGGCATATATTCCTTGTATACTGGTACACGCATTTTCCTTGTCGACAACAATTAAGCCTCGCTCAATCTCTAATCCCAACTCACTAAGATAATCTGTCTGTACCTCCTGACCAATTGCGCTGATCAACATATCGGCTTTCATAACGAAATTGGAATCTTCTACAGGCACAGGGCGCCTGCGCCCGCTGGCATCAACATCTCCCAATTCCATGCGCTGACATTCTAATTCCGCAATCTTGCCGTCATTCCCTAATACTCTCACTGGTGCAGTCAGGAAGTCAAAAATAACTCCCTCACTCTCTGCTTCCAAAATCTCCTCCTCTAAGGCCGGCATTTCTTCTTTACTGCGACGGTAGATTACATGGACTTCCTGAGCGCCCAGTCTCAGCGCGGTACGCGCGCTATCCATGGCCACATTTCCGCCGCCGACAACCAGCACGATCTTGCCGTTCAGCACCTGCGCGCTGCCTAATTTAACGTCACGGAGCATGCTGATACCTGAAACTACGCCATCCATTTCCTCTCCAGGTATTCCCAGTTTCTGATCGTTATGTGCGCCGATCGCAAAATATACTATATCATAACTTCTTCTTTTCAGCTCATTCAGTGTAATATCTTTCCCGAAGCGGGTATTTGTTTTTATCACAACGCCCATATCTTCGATTATCTTTATTTCCTTCGCCAGCACATCCTTGGGCAGCCGGTAATCCGGAATACCGACAGCCATCATCCCACCCGCCACAGGCAACGCTTCAAACACAGTGACATCATGGCCCATCCTGGCTAAATAATACGCGCAGGTCAAGCCGGCAGGCCCCGCTCCGATAACCGCCACATTCCGCCCGGTCGGCAGTGCGGCATTAAGCTGTTTGCGCCACCAGCCGGAATCTTCATCGGCCACAAATCTTTTCAGCCTACAAATTGAAACAGATTCATTAATTCTACCCCTGCGGCAACTTTCCTCACACGGGTGAAAACATACCCTTCCCAGGCTAGCCGGAAATGGTGTTTTTTCCCGGAGCACACCCAATGCCTCATCAAACTTTTCTTCCGCAATGTACCTGACATACGCAGGCACGTCAATACCAGCCGGACAACTGCTGCGGCACGGCACTATTGTAGCTTCATTTGCCTTACCGGACATATCCTTGTCAGTAAGCGCGCCGGTCGGGCATACCTCGACGCATGCCGTACAAAAACGGCAGCCGGACTCAGCTAATGTCCCTTCCTTAGGCATCACGACTGTCCGGCCTTTTATCTCAGCAAGCTGCAATGCGTCCACGCCACGCACGTCACGGCAAACACGCAGGCAGCGCTGACACCCGATACACAGGTTTAAATCACGGGCTATCAGCGGCTCATCACTAATAACGGGCAAATCTAGATATTGATACCGCCCGGTATCGGATTTAATACCTACATAATTAGCAACCCTCTGGAGTTCGCAATTGCCCAGATTAGGACAGCAACGTTCTTTTTCAGCCACACCGCTGGAGCACTGAGACCTGCTGCACCCTTCCCGCTGGGCGCACGTCAGGCAGCTATGCGGGTGGCCGGCCATAATGGCCGCAAGCTTATCCCGGCGGTAGTCTTTAACTTTGCTTGTACCGGTGAGGACAACCATGCCTGCCTCTGCTTTAACTTCACACGCCTGGACCAGATCATCCCGGCCTGCCAGTTCCACCGCACACAGCCCGCAAACACCGCCGGGCGGCACGTCAGGATGGGAGCAGAGGGCGGGGATATAAATCCCCGCCCCGCGGGCCGCCTCCAACAGGGTGACTCCAGGCTCGACTTCCACCGGATTGCCGTCAATAGTTAGTTTAATCATATCCATTGCCTATTTTCCCACCTTGTAAGTTTATCCGCCTACCAGGAGTGTTTTATGGCCCCTTTGCCGCACGCCGCGACACAGGGCATCGCGTTCCGCCTGCCATCGGTCGGCAGGCACGGGGCGCAGGTATACTTGATTTTTTTCCGGTGTTCCTTTACCATTTCAATTACTTCATCCTCGTAATCGTCTTCTATTACAGCGAAGACCGACTCCGGGCAAGCCGCCACGCAAGGCTTGTCAGCGCATTCCGCGCACATATCCGTATTGATGCTTACGTAGAACTCGCCGCCGCCGTCTTTAAAACCGTAATTGGCAATCACCCCGACTTCACCTCTCACAAATATGTCATGATTACTTTTTCTTGCCTTTTTCCACCAACGCCTTGGCAAACAGGGCGGCGCCCACCGCGCCGGCAAGTTGGGTGTCAATCTTCGGTGCCAGGGCTTTCATGTTCAGCAGCTTTTCCAGGCGGGTAACCACACCCGCGTTCTTGGCGATCCCGCCGGTGATAGCGAAATCAGGTGTGACGCCGTTCCGTTCAAGCAGCGACACAACCCGCTGCGCCATGGCCAGGCAGTACGCGGCAAGCACTCTTTCCGTAGTCCAGCCGGCGCGGAGCAGTCCGGTCGCCTCAGCCTTGGCGAAAACCACGCAGGTGCTGCTGACCGGCGGCGGCTCCTCGTCGACTTTCAGGGACATATCGCCGACTTCGTTAATGGAAACCGACAGCAGGTTGGCGAACACTTCCATGCCGCGACCGGTGCCGGCGGCGCACTTGTCGTTCATCAAAAACGACTGCACCTTGCCTTTGTCGTCAATAGTAATCGCCTTGCAGTCCTGGCCGCCCATATCCAGAACGGTGCGCACCGTCGGGCCGTACATGAAGTTGGCGCCCCTGGCGTGGCAGGCAATCTCGGTAACGGCCTTGTTGGCCATCGGCACGTTGACCCGGCCGTAACCCGTGCCGACAGTGTAATGGATATCATCAACAGCCAAGCCGGTGCCTTCAACAGCCCAGTTGAACGCGTTCCAGGCGCTGTCCGGACTGTTCGAGCCGGTGCGCATGTTCGCGTAAGCGTAAAGCTGGCCGTCGCACATAATCACAGCTTGCGAGCTGACGGAACCCACGTCGACACCCGCGGTGATAATCTTCGCCTTTTTCCAGTCCAGATCGGGGTTGGTCCATCTAGACTCGGTCCAACGCCAATATTCTTTTTGTTCTGCCACAATGTTTACCCCCATTCGTTAAAATATTGTTAACTAATCAACCCGCTTAAGGCTACTCGGCCGCAAGCAGAGCCGCTCCAATAGCGGAAACGTACTCGGGATCATCCAGCACAGTCGCCTTCAGTCCGTCCAGGCCGTTTTCCAGACACTTAACGAAACCAACGTTCCGCGCGACTCCGCCAACCATCACCAGTTCCTTTTCCACACCGACGCGGCGGGCCATCGAAACAACCCGGCCCGAGATAGCGTCATGCACAGCCTTGGAGATATCTTCCTTGGATGTTTTCTGGTGAACCAGCGACACCACTTCAGACTCGGCGAACACAACACACTGGGCGTTCATCGGGATGCTCTTGTCTGATTTCAGGGCAAGCGGCCCCATTTCTTCGAGGGGCACTTCCAGCGCGCGGGCCATTGATTCAGTAAAGGAACCGGCGCCGGCCGCGCACTTCTCGTTAACGGCGAAGTCGGCAATTTTGCCCGCGTCATTCAGTCTGATCGCCCGGCCTTCTTCCGCGCCCACGTCTATCACAGTCCTCCCCGCGGGGAACAGCGCATACGCGCCCTTGGCGTCCGCGCTGACCACGGTTACAGTATCATTGGCGAATTTGGCTTCAACAGCCCCGGCACCTGTGGCCAACACTTTCTGCACATCTCCCTTGGCGATGCCGGCTTCCGAAACAGCCTTGGCATAAGCTTCGTCAGCCGCACCCGCCGGGTCAAAACCTGTGGCAGCCATTGCCTTCGACACAATTTTGCCGTCCTTTACGACAACCACCTTAGTATACTTGTTACCTACGTCAACTCCGGCCGTAATCATTTCATTACCTCCTGCCTATTTTAATTTCTTATCATTCCAGCAACCCTTAGTAATCCTTCTTCAGGCCAAGGGTCTCCATGAACGCGTCGATCCGGGCCATCGTGGCGACTTCGTCAAATTCACGCTCGTCACCCATGTTGCCCTCGAAGGTCATTACAGGAACACCGGCCTTCAAGAGGCCAAGGCGGTTTTCCGCAATCCCCAGGCTCAGACCTTCGCAGCCGCGGTTGTAGTGGAGCATTACGCCGTCAAGCTTCCATTCCTTGGCAATTCTAGACATCATTCTGGTTTTATACTTCGGATGATAGAAGTGCTGGAATTCGGGCTTGCTCAGGTTCCAGTCGGCATTAACATAGGCGGCCTGCTCGCGGGTCTTGATTTCAACGCCCTTTTCCCACGGCAGGGTGCGGCCGCCCCAGGTGCCGTCTTCTTTAACTTCCCAGATACCCATTAAGCCGAAGGTATAAAGTGAGCCGATCGACACCACGCCGTACCGTTCCAGGTAACGGAAGACTTTCAGGAAGCCCCACGGCGGCTGGGTATCGGACATAATCCGGGCTTTTTCATTCGGTACGGCGGCGATGCCGCGCGCCACCCGGTCTTTAACATCTTCATACACTTCTTTAAGCACGGGAGTAATACGCTTGTTGGCCTTGCACAGGGTGTTGAGAACATAAAGGGAGTACATGGTTTTTTCATCAATCGGTGCCGGCACGGCTTTGTTCAAGGCGCAGATATCGGCCCAGAGCGAGGTATTGACGCACTCGGTCTTGACCGCTTCGATAAACTTCTCGTCGTCAAACTTCCGGCCGGTGGTCTTTTCCAGCCATTCGGCGGCTTCAAGCATCTGGTCGGCAACATACTTGACCGCGTGGGGTTTTATTTTTACGTCCGTGCCCGGCATAAACGGGCCGGCCGCAACGTCGATGCAGGTCATCGGAATCTGCGGCTCATGGTCGACAATTACTTGATACCACTTGGCATGGCTGCAGCAGATATGGTCCTGGTAAATAAAGTCCGGAATGGGATAATCGCCGCCCCAGGGATAAGTGCCCTTAGTCAGGACGGAGCCCCAGTAGATCCGCATATACGCGCACAGGTCACGCGCATAGCCGTATTTCTCAGTGGTCATCATGCATTTCATGGCGATGTCTTTGTTAAAAGCGCAAGAAGCGCCGTACGGCTCACTGGTAATGGAAAAAACATCGTCGCCCAGGCCGTAAGTGAGAGCATCCAGCGCCCAGGCCCCGCCTGCCCAGCGGATGCCGCCCTTGGCGTGGCAATCACGGTAATCCAGGTAAAAATCTTCCCTTGCTTGTTTTGCAAGACCCCAGGTCTTCAGGGGTTCAGTCGGGTACAATTGACCTTTTGACATGCCCATACCTCCATTTATCAAAAGTTTCTTAGAATAAATAACCGTCTGCGATTAATTAAGATTGCCGCCGGTTAAGCTCTAGAACAGATCTTCCTGCCTGAGCATTTCCAGGAACGCGTCTACGCGGATGCGGAACGGCCCCAGGGGAACAGTGACGTCGAACTCAAGGAACAGGGTGGGAATGCCGGCTGCCTCAAACGCTTTGCGGAACGCGGGAATATCCAGTTCGTGCGGGTCGCAGAACTTTTGCTGAACAATAATGGCGCCTTCCACGCCCCATTGTTTCGCCATATCGAGAGCCCAGACCAGCCGGTCGCGCGGCTGCGCCCAGTCTTTGGTGGGACACGGCGGGCGTTCGCAATAACGCGCGGCGAGAGCGGCGTACCGGTCTTCTTGAGGCACTACCTGGTTCCAGAAATAACGGGAGCCGGTGCAGTGATCCTCCATCACGAAAGTCGCGCCGCAGATTGTTTCCACCATATTGATGAAAGCGATGTCGTCGTCTTCACTGCCGATAATCATCAGGCGGTTGCCCGTTTCACGGTCAATCTTGCGGGTTTTCAATTCGTTAAGAGCTTCTTCAAGCAGCTTGTTGACTTCGCGCTTGTCGCCGAATTGGCAGGCCAGCACCATGTAAATCGCTTCCTGACCGGTAATCGGCGGGTTCTCGGCTTTCCGCAGATCCCAAACTTGCCGCAGCAGTCTGCGGGTGGTGTTCAGGATTTCGATCCCTTTGTCAATGTCCTCCGGAAGGATGGTTTTGCCGGTCCACGCCTCAATGGCAT
>MVQK01000026.1 GCA_002067515.1 Pelotomaculum sp. PtaB.Bin013
GCGATCGCCGCAACGTTAACAATAGTCCCCAGTACATCTCACTCCCAACAGCAAAGCAAATATGCCATCCACATTTTACTATTTTCCTTAGAGTAAAATTATAATAGCTCTTTATAATAGCCGCAAGCCGCATTATACAAAATTATTAAATCAAAATTTTTAAGGTGGCGCTAAGCACCACCTTATTATTGCGTAAGAAACCGGCTCATTGACTTGCTTCATTTTTTAATTTTTGATCAACCGCGCGATAGGGCTATCTTCCCTAATTGAATTTTTTATTTTACTGTATGGAATGGAGAATTCAGGTATCCCAACATAACTATGTCCCTTTAATTATCTGATAAACATCGCAACCTTCTTGAGGAATTACTGGCTACCACCGGGTTGGGTATAATAAACGATTCCTTGAAAAATGCCTTCATCATAGTAACCCCTGCCCCGGTAAAGGTGGCGTGACCGGAGGGATAAGCCGGATGAGTGGGGCAGCCTCCCGCGAATGCCTGCGGCAACAAATAGGTGCCATATTTAGCTGTAGACCTGGGAAAGAGCCTGAGAATTGAGCAGTTCCGTGTTAATCGGGTAACTTGCCGCGCCCGTCATGACGTTTTGGACGTCCCCTCCAAACGCCTCAGGGCGGAGCCGGCGATGGACCAGCCATTTCTGGAACCAGGCGGCTTCCAGTGCTTTCCGTGACGCCCCGGCCACCAAATCCAGAATATGCGGGCCGCCAAAGGTGGGAAAACCGACCTGGGTAGCAGAACGCAGGTAAGGGTTGGCCGGGTCTAACGCCGCCTGGCCAAAACCGAGCAGAATCAAACAAGCGGTGAGAGTGCCCTGATAGCTGAAATCCTGGTAAACCCATAAGGCCATATCACGGCCGTTGCGGATATAGCGGGGCGTGGGGTCGAATTGATTCTGCCCTGACGGAGCAAGTCCGTTCTGGATGTTCAACCAATCCTCATAGGAAGTCATGTAGTCATCGCCGGCCACTGTAGTGCGATATTTCTGGACAAAGGTTGTAGTCCCAAAGGGAGTATCCTTACAAAGGAACTGGGAAATGTAAAGTCCGACCAGGTCACCGGGCGTATCCCCGCGGAACAGGGTTCCCGTAGTGACCGCGCCGTTAACTTTCGGTCCGCGAAAGTCCGAAAATTTAGATAGGTCAGAAGCGGCAGCGAGGGTGAGCGGATCGGTGTTGTAGTCCAGGAAAGGAACATCACGGGTTAACGCCTGCCAGTATAATTCGGCCATTTCACTTGCATTCCAGGCGCTGCTGTAGGCCGGCGGCGCAATCATACTTAAATGATGGGAATCAGGTCCCGCCATTTCATAAGCATAAGCAGCCTGGGGATCAGTGAGTTTGGCGACACCCCCGAGTGGTATTAATTCAAATAAATCCGGGTTGCCGGTCGTTAAAGCCTCAATCAAGGCTTGATAGGAGTTAAGGTCAACCTCACCGAGATTATTGTGTGGCAACGCCTTGGAATAGTTGCCAATTTTATCTGCGTACAACTATTCATCACCGTTACATGGATGGCCCGGAAGAGGAAGGTTCTTTTCAACCAACGCCGCTTCCACACGATGGCGGTACGCCTCCTGACGACGCTGCTGCGCACTTGCCGGCCCAATATCACACGATTCCCCCAGGTTTAAGTTCAACAAAATATCACTGGCCATATATAAATCACTCCTATGACAAAATCTATACTTTATCCATATTTCATAATATGTAAAAGAATGGTATTTGTGTATTATGCCTCAAAATTGCCGCATACAAATTCTCTACGAAATAAAAAAAAGACACTACCTAAAAGGCGTGTCCTATTTCAGTTTGATTTGGTAACCCCCATTGGCAGCTTCAATTTAAAGGATTGATCCCATCAATGGTGTGCAACTAAATTCTTTTATTTTTTCATTTAAGTAATGGCGTTGACTTTCTCGCCTCTCAGCAGCCGCCTTTAGCTCTTCAATTAAATAGCACCGTATAGCCTCGTGATCAAGCCTGTCAAAGGATTTGATACCGGGCACTGTCTCATAAGCCTTAATCAGGGAATTGCAAATGCCATATTTCCAATATTCAAACATTGGATCGTTATTTAATATAAATGCGCATATCCCGCCAAGATCTCTCTCCGGAGGATAAAAGCATACGCTTTCGAAATCTATACCGTAGAACTCCCGGCCATTGAAAATAAAATTGCGCAAGTTTAAATCAGACATGCATAAACAAACTTGGTTAGATATATTCATAAACCCATGCAACTTACGCAACCATGTGGCAAGCGCATTTATCCATATCTCTTGCTCTAATTTGTGGTCTATTAGTAAATCCGTCAATAAAACACCGGGAATATATTGCATTATAATACATTTGTCATCATACCATATTACTTCCGGCACGTTTATTCCCTGTTTATGCAAGGCATCAATAATAAAAACCTCATTCCCCGCTGATGAATTAGCATATTCCTTGATGACATAACATTGCTTCAAATTTCCCCCGGCTATTGTTTTAACGAAAAAAACATTGTTACGTAAGCTATGTTTCTTTTCAGTATATGAAACCTTAACACCCAGGGCTAGTTCCAGCTTATTGATACTATCCATGACATTACTTCCCTATTGATATTTTTATTTCATCATCAGGATTAAAATTATCCAACTGAGCTAAAAGTCCAACAATACTGCTATTTAACTGAGACTCAAACAAGGAATCAACCAGTATTTCTCTTTGACCGATAGTAACGGACACCCTGTTCTTTATAAAAACACACTCTTTCTGTATTGACTCGCCATTAAGAACTCTTAAAGCAAAGTCACGGCAATTGCAGCCACAGGCTCCGCAATGCTCCAAGCCATTTACAAAAGGCATTTTATCCGCAACTTTATTCTCAATCAGATCGACTAATTTTTTAACATCTGATAGCGGATTGATTACCGGAATACCGTTATATTCTGATAAATGGTTGGAAATACGGCCGGAAATCACGAAAATAAAATCATTCAATCGGCCTTCAATTTCCTCATGCTCATAGGCGCAGAGTATTTTAGGCAGAATAGTATCGGATACACCTTCGACGATAACATAATCATGATTAAAATAGCCCAATATCGTTTCCATATCCAACTGCCGCGGCAAGAGAATGTCAGTCTCCTTTAGTCCCCTGGCCACAACCATCTCCGAACCGGCTTGTCTATGCCTCCAGGTGTTGCTTCCCACCACATCCAGAAAAAAACCTTCATTGTGAATATTCTTTACCGAGCCGACCCTGTAACCCCTTTTTTTTAGTTCCGGGATAATTTGTTCAATAGTTGTCGTCTTTCCGGACTTGGAATAACCAAATACTGAAAATACTTTCAATCAATCCACTCCTCGGAAGTAAAATAATAAAACCTTTAATTTTAATTAACACTTTATCCATTGATTGATTAAATCTTGTAAGAGAACCACTATCGTCACTGTTAATAAGAACACTGTAACAAGATAATCTGAAACACTATATTTTAAAAGTCGCAAGTAAGTTCGCCGCCGGTATACTCTAAACGCCCTGGACTCCATTGTGATGGACAGTTGATAGGCTTTGATCATCACACTGGAAAGCAAGGGGGTTAAAAAATGCGTATAGAATTTAATCTTTTTCCTCCATGCTATTCTCTTCAA
The DNA here is from genome assembly GCA_002067515.1 of Pelotomaculum sp. PtaB.Bin013. GTDB lineage: Bacteria > Bacillota > Desulfotomaculia > Desulfotomaculales > Pelotomaculaceae > Pelotomaculum_D > Pelotomaculum_D isophthalicicum. The sequence continues at coordinate 3,662 of MVQK01000026.1, forward strand.
CTCAACTCCCCGGAGTTGCATCGCTACGAGGGTATCGTTGAGCTCCTCCTTAAGAACAGGCAAAAAACGAAACGCCACCATGACCATGAAAGCGATTTCGTAAGGAATCTTAAACTGCACCAGGGCCAAAATATAATCTTTGGGACTGCTTGTCATAATAATCATCGCCGAGCCAAAAAAAATAAGCATTCTAAATAAAATACAAAGGGCGGAACTAACACCGTGCGACGTAAGGATATTAACACCATGAAGAGAAACCAGAACTTGTCCGCCCGAGGTAAAAACACTTTGCATTATGAGCATCACCAGTAATATGGGCATTAGCTTATTAAATCTAAATATAATACCGAAAAAATTAATGTGGAATAATAATAAAATAACCAATGTGAAGACAAACAACAGCAGTAACAACCGGGGTGAATTTAAAAAAATAGCCAGCGTTGAAAGACATAATATAACCACTATTTTAGTCCTTGGGTCAAGGTTGATCATATTTTCTTCCCTAGCCTTCTGTGAACTGTCCCTCTCTGAGCCTGATTAACCGGGTTGCGTACCTGTCAATGAATTTATGATCGTGACTGATTATAACCACACCTCTATTTGAAGCTATAATTCTTTCCATATAATCACCCAACAATTTTTTGCGGTAAGGATCCAAACCCGTTGTCGGTTCATCAAGAATCAGCAAATCAGGTTCCAGCGCAATAACCGCTGCTATAGCCAGGCGTCTTTTTTCTCCCGCGCTCAGATTATGGGGAAAGGATTGAGAGTACCGGGTCAACTCAAAATACTCCATAATATCCCTGGTTTTTAACGCCACCTGGTCTAAGGGAAATCCAAGATTATGCATGCCAAAACTGATCTCTTCCTCCACTGTCTCACAAAACAGCTGCTTTTCCGGGTTCTGAAAAACATATCCGACTTGACGCCCAATTTGCGCCAGAGACAGGGAGGTCAATAATTGTCCGTTTAATTTGACGCACCCTTTTGTTGGTGTTAATATTCCTGTAAGTAGTTTGGAAAAAGTTGTCTTACCACTGCCGTTTGAGCCCGTAACAGCGGTAATTCCCTCTTTCAAGATGCTTAAATTTATGTCGTTCAAAATTGACCTGCTTTGACCGGGATAGCTGTAAGAAACATTATATAGATCTATAAACCCCATTCGCGATTAAACCTCATACGCTAATTTTTGCCGGATCAGGAATTCCCGCTCCTCCAGTATATTTGCCGCTTGTCCGTCCCTAATCAGAAACCCGCCTTCAAGCACCAAAACACGATCCGCGATAGAGACGCTCTCCAGGTCATGCTCAACAATTAAGATAGTTTTACCTTGCCGACGCAAATCAACCAGGATGTCCTTGATCGTTTTTTTTCCCAGTGAGTCCTGCTGGGCCATCACTTCATCAAGCACCAGGATGGCGGGATCAAGAGCTAAAACCGCTCCCATGGCAACTAAATGTTTTTGCCCTCCGGATAAGTTGCTTGGGCTATTTTGTCTCAAGTCGCTAATTCCCAACATCTCCAACACACTATTGACACGCTCTCTTACTACTTCTACAGGCAGGCAAAGATTCTCCGGGGCAAAAGCTATTTCATCTTCCACCGTCGCTGAAAAAAGCTGCGTATCGGGGTCTTGGAAAACCAGACCTACCTCCAGCGCCAGTTGAGCAACCTTATACTCTCTGGTGTTCTTTCCATTCACCCATACCTGCCCGGTCAGCTCCCCCCCCAGATAGTGAGGGATAATACCGCCGAGACATAAGCACAAGGTGCTTTTGCCACACCCGCTGAGACCTATAACCGCCACTATCTCCCCCGGTCTGACCCTGAAGTCTAGATTTTTCAAAATTTCCCTTCCTGCCGGATACTTATAAGTCAGATTATCAACCACAATTGCGTCCACGTCAGTTGACCTCCAAAAAATGAAGACATCTTTCTAACTCCCTTTGAAACCTTTCCCCCAGGGCAAAATTTTGTTGACTAACTGAGATGCTCTAAAGGCAATTATGCCACCAAGTCCACCTGATAAAGCCGCCACAGACAAAGCAAGCATTAAAGGCACAAAGGGCAGCCGGAAATAAATAATATTCACCAGCACCGAACCTGTGACGTTGGCTGTCAAACCGGCAAGGAAGGCGCAAGCCGGACAGCATACCTTATGCTTGATTAAATAAAGAATCAGGTCAACAGCAACACCAGGCAAAGTGTAACTGAGCAAAGTCATGGCTCCGTGTGATCCGAATATTCCCGATCCGAAAACCATCAGCGCCTGAACAATCCCGAGCAAAGTGGCCGTTCCTGGTTTGCCTACTATTCCCGCCCCGAGCACAATCCACAGCATGTAAAAACCACCGGCCACAACCCCGCCTGGTATCAATAACGGCCCGGTAATAATATGGCTCAGGGGCACAATCAGGGGTTTGCTGGCGATGCCCAGGGCGGAAATCATAGCAATTACGATTAAATCAAATATAGAGAATTTATCGAGCATCTTGCGCCAACACTGCAATTCTGCCATGCACCCCCGTTAAAACATGTAGTTAGACCCCAATGCTTCAAAATTATTCTATGTAAAAATGGCCGGCAATTGCCGGCCATAAATGCTATTTCAACACATTTACAATAACCGTCACGGCTTCAGCCCTGGTGGCCCGGCCTTGCGGCAGGAATATGTCGTCGGGATAGCCTTTAATAACACCATTGCGCGCTGCGACGGCCACTGCTCCGGCAGCCCAGGGAGAAATGGCAGAACTATCCTTAAAGGATGTCCCCTGAGAAGATTCCGTGGCGAGTTTAGCTGCCTTGACAACCATCACGGCCATCTGTTCACGGGTGATCAGGTCGTCCGGGCCAAAGGCGCCGGCGTCATAGCCGTTGACCACCCCGTTGGCCGCTGCCGCGGCAATGTAGTCTTTAGCCCAGTGCGCTGCCGTGTCGGCAAAAATTTTGCCGCCCTTGTTATCAAGCTTGAACGCCTTTACCAATATGGTGGCAAATTCAGCCCTGGTGATATTGTTGTCAGGCTTGAAGCTGCCGTCGGGATAACCGCTAATGCAGCCCAACGCCACCAGCTTTTTAATACTGGCTTCAGCCCAGTGACCGGCGATGTCATTTAATGCCTCTACCTTTTGTTCTTCTTTCTTAACGGCCAGCACGGCAAATTTTGTGAAGTGGACCACCTGCACGGTAACGGTATTGCCGGAAACGGTGCCGCCGAGGTTTACCCACTGGTCTTTGACATCGTCGTAATAATAGATGGCCGGGGTCTCGTCCGCGCTGAGGGCGCTGGAATTGAAGCTAAGTTTGATCGTTACGTTTTTGGCAAAATTGTAGCTGCTCTTGCCCCCCACGCTTAACTCGTAAGCGCTGCCGGCCATCCGGAAACCAGTGGGAACAGTTGGTGGAGTGGTCAATTTCTGTACTTTCACTTCCACCGCGCTGGTTCCGGTCAACGCGTCAGCCGGTATCTCAACGGTGGCCTCATTGCCCAGGCTGATGACGCCACCCACGCCGGGCGACACTAATGCCGTTCCGGTTGTGGAGGTAACTGCCTGGGGTGTCGCGCTGCCGCCGCCGTCACTACTGGAACTATGGCGATTAGTCTGTTCATAAGTGACGAACTTGGTGAAATGCATGGTCCATACCGCCAGATCATTGCCGCCAACGACCTGTTTTCCTTCCCGGACTGATTTGGCAGCCAATTCCGCTGTGACCGCGTCTGCATAAGTCGCTTCCACCACGGTATTAATCTTATGAAACGCGCCGCTTCCGTCAATATAGCCAACGTCCAGGTTGCCCTGACCGGGAATGAGGAGCCTTACAGCCTTGTCAAATTCCAAAGTGCCGTTGTTCAAGCCGACTTCTATGACCGTGTTGACCGATGCGACCTTCCCGGCATCAGGCGTCACCAATGAGCTGTTGATAGTTTCCGCTTGCATGACGGTCGGAGCCTGGATTTCACCATTCCACATCGCAGGTCCGGTTATGGTAGTTCCCGCCGGAATATCAGTACATAACTGCACATTACCATTATTCAGGGGCGCAATCGCCGGCAGACTGATTGGTTGCCCGGTATAGGAATATACATCACCCGAAACCGTGTTATTTATTTGGGCAATGAAAATTGAAGTGCTCAAGCCGGCAGTGCTCCAGTTTCCGGACGCATCGCCTGCCTGGACCGTGAAGGTATAGGTGCCGTAGGTCGCGCCGGTGACGGTATAACTTGTATTGGTTATTGGTGGAGTAGTCAGCAAGTTTTCATCCTGATATACCCTATATCCGGTTACTCCGGCACTGTCGGTTGCCGCTGGCCAGCTTAAGTTCACGTTGCCAGGTGCGCTGACCGTAGCGGTCAAGGCGCTGTTTTTTCCCCATATTGGAGGTTCGATGTCTGCTATAATGACACTTACAGTTAAAGCCCCGCTGGCATTTTGGCCGGCATCCACCGCTATGACGCTGAAACTGTGGCTGCCCGTGGTATTCACAGTCACAGTACAGTAGACAGTCCCTGTAACTGTGGTCAGCAGATTGTTATCCTGATAAATCTGGTAACCGGTGACACCTAAGTTGTCGCTGGCCGGTAACCATTCGAGGGTGACTTTATTAGCGGCGACAGTAGCGGTCAGACCGCAGCCGGCAGGCCAGGTTGGCGCTGTTGTATCTGCCACGGTAACCAGTACGGTAGCTGTGCCCGTGGTATAGCCGCTTTTAGAGGCGGCAACGGTGATGGTGGCGCTGCCCGGGGCTATGGCGGTAATGATTCCGTTGTTACTTACGGTAGCCACATTCGGATCGCTGGACGTATAACTGAGGCTGGCACCGGCCGGGCTTACAGTAGCGCTAATGGCCTGGGTGCCACCGGCATTCAAACTGTAGTTGGCCGGTATATCGCTCACCATTATTGCGCCCAGGTTTACCGTTACCGCTACGGTGGCTGTGGCATCGTTATACCCGGCCTTGACGGCGGTGACGGTGATATTGGCGCTGCCCGGAGCCACGGCGGTGATCACCCCGTCGCCATTGACGGTGGCCACGTTCGTGTCATTGGATGAATAGCTCACACCGGCATTGACCGGGCTTACCGTGGGTACTATGGTATGGGTGCCGTCAGTGGTCAGGGTGATGTTGGCATGGTCCACGCTCAGGGTGATTGTGCCCGGGTTGACATGTACCGCAACGGTTGTTGTCGCATTATTATAACCAGCTTTGCTGGCAGTGACGGTGACGTTGGCGTCGCCAGGAGCTACGGCGGTGATTAAGCCGCCGGCATTGACGGTGGCCACGGCTTCGTTGCTGGAAGCGTAGGTTACGGTGGCATCATTTGGAGTTGTTGTGGCGTTAATTGTCTGGGTGGTGCCGCCCACGGTCAGGGTGGCGTTAGCCGGAACACCACTGATGGTAATGTTGCCCGGGTTGACGGTCACATTGCAGGCGGCGGTGTAGCCGCCGTCAACTGTAGTAGCGTTGATAATGGCAGTGCCCGGGGCGATGCCAGTCACCTGGCCGTTGCTGACCGTAGCTACTCCGGGTGTGTCGGAACTCCACGTTACCCTCTTGTCGGTGGCATCGTTCGGTGCTACGGTCGCCGTCAGCTGGTCGTTACCGTCTACAGTTATAGTGGTGCTGGTCTTATCGAGGGTGACCCCGCTGATCGGCACTTGCACGGTTACATTACAAGTGGCTGTGGCAGTGTTATACCCGGCCTTGGCTGCGGTGACGGTAATGGTGGCGCTGCCCCCTCCTACTGCGCTGATTTCGCCGCCGGCGCTTACAGTGGCAGCGGAAGTGTTGCTGGAAGCGAAGCTCAGGCTGGCACCAGCGGGATTAGTGATGGCGCTCAAGGTTTGAGTGCTATTTTTATTCAGGGTGACGTCGGCCGGAACACCGCTAATGGTAATGGTGCCCAGGTTGACATGTACCGCAACGGTCTTTGTAGCATCGTTATAGCCATTCTTGCTGGCGGTGACGGTGATGTTTGCATCACCAGGAGCCATAGCGGTAATCACGCCGCCGCCACCGACAGTGGCCACGTTCGTGTCACTGGATGAGTAGGTCACGCCGGCATCGGCCGGGTTTACCGTGGGTACTATGGTATGGGTGCTGTCAGTGGTCAGGGTGACGTTGGTCTGGTTCACACTAAGGGTGATGGTGCCCGGGTTGACATGTACCGCAATGGTCGATGTGGCCTGGTTGTAGCCGGCCTTGCTGGCGGTGACGGTGACGTTGGCATCGCCCGGAGCCACGGCGGTGATCAGACCGCCGGCACTGACAGTGGCCACGGCTTCGTTGCTGGAGGCGTAGCTCAGGCTGGCATTATTAGGAGTTGTTGTGGCGTTAATTGTCTGGGTGGTACCGCCCACAGTCAGGGTGGCGTTAGCCGGTACACCGCTGATGGTTATGGTGCCCGGGTTGACAGTCACATCGCAGGTGGTGGTGTAGCCGCCGTCAACTGTAGTCACGGTGATAGTGGCAGCGCCCGGGGCGACTCCAGTCACCTGGCCATTGCTGACCGTGGCTACTCCAGGAGTGTCGGAACTCCACGTAACACTCTTGTCGGTGGCGTCGCCCGGAGTTACAGTCGCCGTCAACTGTTCGGAACCGTCCACGGTAATAGTGGTGCTATTCTTATTGAGGGTGACCCCACTGACCGGCACTTGTACGGTCACATTACAAGTGGCTGTGGCCGTGTTATACCCGGACCTGTTGGCGGTGACGGTGATGGTGGTGTTGCCCCCTCCTACTGCGCTGATTTCGCCGCCGGCGCTTACAGTGGCCACGGCTTCGTTATTGGAAGCGTAGGTTACGGTGGCATCGGCCGGGTCAGTGGTGACGCTCAGGGTTTGAGTGTCATTTTTAGCCAGGTTAACGCTGGCCGGAACACCGCTTATAGTAATATCAGGCAGAGCGGGCACGCTAAATTGGCCGTCCTGCCAGGTGGCGGAAATTACCGCGTTACTGACGTCATTTAGTTTCAAGGTGGATGTGGGCGGATTGTTGATTAGTTGCAGGGCGCAACTTTGGCCCGGCTGCGCGCCTGCCGCAACCTGATACTTCAGGATGATCAGGGTGCCGGTACCGGCCGGGATCCCCACTTTGGGATTGCTCGAAATAATTACTCTCGTTCTCTTGGGACCGGTTCCCGGGTTGGTTACTATGAAAGTATGGCTGGTGGAAACCACCAGATCCCCCCTGTCGTAACCCGTGTAGGTTAGCAGGGCGGAGTCATAATACATGTCAAACTGACCCACAGCCACATTACCCGTACTGGTTAAGTAAACCGGAACTTGGAGCTCTGTTCCAGGCTCACCGGTGACGGTACCGACAGTCACTACCGTGCTTTCAATGGCATTCGCCGCCGGGCCATAGCTCAACAGCATACTTATTATGAAAAATACTGAAAGCAGGATGCGGAGTGTTTTACTTTTCCTGCCAAACAAGAATATCTCCCTCCTTTTAGTGGATTTATAATAGAGTAAAGGATTGGCGCGCCAACGTAACCTCCTTTCGTTTACTGCAATTCCAGGCTCACCAGATAATTGGTAAAGCGCTGTCCGAACTCATCATCGCAAACAACGATTTGTATGGTTCCCTCCCCGCCTGTCTTCGTTTTTAACGGTTTTCCGTAATCAGAATAAACAACATATACATTATCCGGCCGCAAGATTTCGGACATGCTTACTCCCGAGGTGTAGTTGTCGATGCCCCTCGTGACAATCCTGGCGTACTTTTGTGTCAGACCATGATCTACGCTGTCCAGCACGGCCGCCAGCGGAGTACCGGTAAATTCGTGTCTCGTCAGTCCGCTGGTGGAATTTATGACCATTCTTTTTCGCACCTCCGGTAATTTGCGAAGGTCATCCACCGTCAGGACGCCTAGCCTGACACCTTCCGCTTTAATCAATAATTGACCTTCCCGCAGTCCTTCCCTGTCGCGGTTCAAGAACGCGAAAACAGCTATAATAAATGCCAGCAGCAGAATTCCCAGGCCGAGAAGCTTTTTTGGGTTTAATTCCTTACCTGTTTCAGTCATCCATATGGCCTCCGCGCTTTTGAACAAGTGACACTCTACCGTTTAATTACCGGCATGGCACTTCACTCTACCTGATTTCCGTGACAAATTCCTCCACTGCAAGAGGCACCGGCGGTGCTTCCTCGCCCAGGATCACCTCGCGGTAGGTTCCCATGGCGGCATTGACCCCGTTAATGACCGCCTGTGAACTGACCGTGGCACAGGTGATCTGAATCACGTCGTTAGGCTGGGACGCCTCCAAAACCACTCGATTTAGATAGGCGCCGGCGCTCTTGTTCCTGAATCTGTTTAAAAACCATTCCCTGGTCAGGCTTCCCGCGTATTCGGGTGTTTCGTCATGCCGCAATACTTTGATCCCCGTCACCTCTTTTTGGGCTCCGTCTATTAAGATGAAAAGATCAATAGTGCTCCGGTATCCCCGCGGGCTTGCGGCAAAGGCGTAATATTTCCGTGATCCGGCGGTTATCTCAAACACTTTTTTCACAGCCGGAAACTTTTTCGCCGCTTCCTCCGGCAGTTCAATGGCTTTAACATTTGCACCAGCAATACTTTGGTCACTGCCGAGTAATTCCTGAAATGCCTCCTTCTGACGGTCGGTCATCTTCTTTGAATCCGAACACCCTGTTATGATCAATGCCATAACCGCCGCGGCAAGCATTACAATTATGTATTTTCGCACACTATCCCAACTCCCATCCGAAACCGAAAACTACTCCACGTCGTACTTAAACGTTGCCACCTGGCTGTCGTGTTTCCCGTAGCCAATCACAATAGCTTTGATGGTAACCGGTTTGTCCACCGGGATCGGCTTGATCAGGTCCGGTTGGAAGTACGTCGCGCTGGGGTTGTACACCAGGCTTTTAATATCCGGAGTGCTCCCGTCCAAGGTGTAATAGATCTTGACCCGGTCCAGGCCGGGATGGCTCAAAACGACGCCGGTCCCCCGCTTGACCTTGCCGGGCGCGGGCTCTGCTCCAACCACGTCCCACCGGCCGGGCGGCGCGGTCGACACTTCGATGGTAGCCACATCTTTGACATAGGCGGCAGTGACCACGTCGTTCATTCCTTTCTGGCCGAAAAGCAGGCGCAGGTTACCGCCGACCGCCTTGCTCAAGTCGCTGGCGCCTTCCTGATGCTCCCAGGCCAGGATCGCCGGAACCTCACGCGCCCCCTCCGCGCTTCCCTTCTGCAAGTTCGGGAAACAATACCGTTTTTCATCCAATTGTTCTCTGGTCAAAGTGGCGTTATAACCGTCCGCGGCCGTGACGGTGATCGTCCGGGCCTCATCCTTGATCCCGGCCTTGCGCAACAACTGGGAAACCAGGACGCCTTTACCCACAAAAAATTTTTTCGCAGGCCAGTTGTTAACGGTCGAGTAACACTCACCGGCCAGGGCATCCGTCATGCTTTTCAATTCGTCGAGGTTATACTTCGTTTCATGCTCCACCCCGGATCCCTTGACGGTCAGGACGACCTCTCCACTGCCGGCTTTCCCGGCGGCTTGATTGACTTGACTTTCCGGCGCCCTGCCGGCTGAAGCCGGGTTTACCTCCCGTTTTTGGCCTTGACATCCTGTCAAAAGGCTCAGCCCAATGACCAGCAAGAACGTGATCAACCCTATCTTTTTAAACATTCTGCTCACCAAAAACATAGTCATCATCCCTAATCCATTGAACGGATGCGCATCAAGTTGCCGATGGGACTCAGCCCTTTTCCTTCGGTCCAGACCACCGGGTAAGTGCCGTCACCTTTAATGATCAGAATTCCCTCGGCCAGGTCCCGGCCGCTGACATTGACGCTCCCGCCGTCCGTGCCGGTGACCTCAAACTGTTTTCCCTCGATGCCCTTGACCTGCACTTCTTCCAGCATGGCCTGCAAGGGGATGCCCTTTTGCCCGCCAACCTCCTTCTCTCCGGTCAATTTGATCAATTCTTCAGGGAATACCGCCGCGTCCGCGTTTGTGGAAAACCAGGCGATACGCTGCACGTTCATACCCAGTTTGATGTTGGGCGACATGTTCATGGGAGCGCCTTCACCCTCAATTTTGATGTAATAGCGCTTGCTGACCATGTTCAACGCTTCATTTTTCTTGAAACCGTCCGATG
>MVQK01000027.1 GCA_002067515.1 Pelotomaculum sp. PtaB.Bin013
TACCGAAAAGGGACAAACCAGATGAAAAAAGGCCATTAGGAATTCCAGCCATACGCGATCGTATATGCCAGCAGGTAGCGTATCACATAAAAAACTAATTGATATGGTAGCAGAACGAGTTAGCGATGGACGTGTGCTGGGGCTGATTCCACAAATGCTTAAAGCGGGATACGTTGAAAAAGGTAAAAGATTACCCACACCTAAAGGCACCCCACAAGGAGGATTATGCAAAGCTTAGCATAAGCCGCCTTATGCAAAGAAAGTAATTATGCGAAGTAAATCGTACAAGTACTGATGTTTACTGACTTTTACTTTGATTTACTTTGCATAATATCCGACAATGATTGTAGAGTTTAGTCTCGAAAAAATCATTGAAGGAGGTACTTTTTATGCGGCAAAAACCATTAAAGGAACTATTGCAGGATCTGGAAAAGGAACTGTTGCGCCTCGGATATACGGAAGCTACACTGAAATACTACCGTAACCGATGGCAGAAACTTCAGCAGTTTGCTGATGAATGCAATGAAATCTACTACTCTGAACGACTGGGAATAGATTTCATTGAAAACCGGTTTCATATCCTGGAAGAAAATTTTTACAAAATCCTTTCACAAAAGGACACACAGGAGCTGCGGGTTATCCGTATGATAGGAGACTTTCAACTGCACCAGACCGTTTTACGGCGCTATTACAAACACCGGGAATTTCTTACGGATCCGTATTTTATCAGTATCAGCAGTGATTTCAGGAAATACTGCAAAGCAAAAGATTGTTCACCGCAGGTATCCGGAAGCCACGGCACTTACAAAGGAAATTGTGCTGGAATGGTGCTCAAAAAAGGAATACGAAGCACAGGCCAACCAGTGTACTAGGGCATCCATCATGCGTCAGTTTGCAGTATACATGGATAATATCGGTGAAAAAGCTTACATCATCCCTAAAGGGTACTATCCTGAAGAGGAACAATATGTCATATATCTACACGGAAGAAGAACTAAAAGCATTCTTCCATGAGACCGACAAATGCCATTATGTCAGCGAATGTCCATACCGTCATTTCATCATGCCTGTATTCTTTCGAATGATATATTCGTGCGGTCTCCGTTCTTCAGAAACATTACTGCAGCATTACCCTACTCGATTTGAATTGTTCTCAATTTCTTTGCATTTTCAGACAGCGTAACTACGAAGATAGACATGAAAATGCTGTTTATAGACATAATCCATAGACAAATTCTTTTATTAATGCTAAATTATTATCACCAGAATATGGGTGACGAAAATCTGTATGAAGGGGTGATTCCAATGGACCTTTTAATAAAAAGTGGTTCGTGAGGTAGCTCAGGGTCAGCCGTGCTAGCTAATTTCCCAAAAGTATCCTAACAAACCACTATCATTATTCTATCATCCTTTATCCCTTTATGTAATAGGGATTAATAAAACAAGGAGGTTATATAATGATTAAGAGAAAGACTATCATTTTTGTTACACTAGCTATTTTAATGTTTATTTGTATGCCTGCTGTTGCATCAGCTAATGCATTTGTTGGAGGAGCATGGACTTCATCATCATCTAACATAATAGGAGTAAAATGTGATATATATACAGCAGCATATGGAGTCTTAAATTCGCCCCATTTTACGTGTGCATGGCCTATGGTTTATGTAACCGGTACATCTTCATGGGCACAAGTTGGTTGAGATGTTGATCCAGATATAGGTGGCTGTCGTTATTTTTATCAGAGCTGCGATGATGGCACTCCCTATGAAAGTATCAGCTGGACCGGTCCGGCTTGGAATAGTTGGCATACTTACAAAGTATTAAAAAATAGTTCTGGGTCTTGGGTTGGAACAGAAGATGGTGCAGTTATAGGTTCACAAACTTTTTCCATGTCTCCCAATAGAGTTGAATATTATAATGAGAATGATTCAACTAGTACGCAGTATATTGGCACAAGTTCTAACAAACTAGAATTTTCTCAAGTTTCTTACACTACTAATGGAACTTCATGGTCCAAACCTTCACTGTCATTTAGTCACAGTTCTAATTCCAGCATTGATACTAGTCCATGGAGCAGTGGTGGGTATTGGTATTCTTGGGATTCTAGATATTAGGGAGGGAGTATTAATGAAAAAGAGTATTTTAAATAAAATCATATTGCTAGGTATTGTAGTGGCAGTATTGGTTTTTACTAGCTCATCTATAGTAAGTGCAAAAGATAATCTATCAACAAGCAACCTCAAATACCAATTTAATTCTGATATTAGTAAGACTATACAAGATTTGGATTCACTTAAAAAAAATAGTACAATATTAGAAAGCACATCAATTATAGCTAAAATTACTCCCGACCAGGCTTTTGAGACGGCTTCCAAGCTTGCACCCAAATATGCTACTCAAGCCGAAAACATTGTTGTCGAATATTATCAACTTACAAACACCGGTTTTAATGCGTTTACTGATAGTGCCAAGCAAAAAAATAATTCTCTTTCAAAAGATGGTATTATGAAAGTCCCATGTTACATCGTTACTTTTAAAGGAATAACAAGAATTGGAGAAGCACCTATGGGGATACAAGCTCCCATTTTTCACAATTTTAACATTGTAATTGATGCTAACACTGGTGAACCTCTTTACGGTTTTTCAACTATCTAATGAAGTCTATTTCGCTTAAGTCGTAACTGAAGGAAACGAAGCTTTCGGTGGATCTTCACTGCGTTCGGCTTCACCCGATGGGCAGGACCTTACTCCCTCTATAACAGGATATATCCCTGCAGATGGGTGTGCCTTTAACCCCGACGGCAGCGGCTTGGCCTTCGAAAACAAACATACGGATGTGCGGGCCACGCTGATATACAACTTGGTCTGGAACAAAACCCCAGTACCATTGATTACATCAGGAGACGGTGACTATGATGCGGACGCGCTCTGGGCAGAATCCTTTTCCTGGCGGTCGGTAAGCAAGGGGACGTTCTTTTTGCATCTTTGTTTCCTTTACAGGTTTCGAGGGCATATGAAACTGGAAATCTAGGAAACATGCCTTTATGATGAAATTAAACAAAGGAAAACCGATGGTGAAGTAAAGGCAGAGATTGAACTATGTTGAATGGGGAGCCTTTAACGATATTGCAAACCATTGAGAAGCAGAAGCGTGATGAGGTACTCAGACTGATCAAAGTTATTAAAGGGGCAACACAATAGCAGATCGCCCGGGTGACTGGATTGAATCAAAACATGGTCTTTAAGGTTCGAACAAGGAAGCAAAAGGAACGTCCCTTAGCTTCTACTCCTTAGCTTCTAGAGCGCTTGGAGCAATCTTTTGAAAATTCGGGAATGTGTGATACAAAATCTAACCTGTCATGGAAGGCTTTATTCGCTTGTGGAACAAGTGTCGGAGCGGCCTACATGAGGTCATTGGGTAAGACCACCGGAGGTGGGCAAGGTGTGGATGGGAAAGACGCCTAAAGTGACTCCCTATACCGAAGATGATTACATGGATTTTGAAGAAGACGAAGAGATGAAAGAAAAAGAAGCAGAGAAGAAAGAAGAAGACGTAGAAATGAAAAAGTAGATGTAATACAAAGATCAAGAAGGCAGGGGACTTACGATCCCCCGCCTTTTCAATGCCCATTCTTAATTAGTCTAGAATCCGTTACTGTGGATTGATCGCACCGTATACTACAAATTCCCCTTTTTCAACCATCTCCCAGACCCTGCCGCTAAAGTCATATTGGTAAGACTTGTTTGTCGCGGTGTTTACCCTGAACGCCACGGCTACTTTTATGCAATAATCACCGTTTCTGATTGCCGGGCGGTTGGGGTTAAACGGGTAGGGCGGATCGTCCCTGTCAATCGTCCACTGCGACCGGTCAGGAGTTACCGGCTCCGATAAAGGAGTAACAAACCGGTAAGGGCCTTCCCCATCCAGAGATGACTTACCGTCGCTTCCGGCTACGATCTTTGTTTCCATTAGAGGGAATCCATCGCGCTCGTAGGCGAGCAGGTAGTGCAGGTCTCCCGCCAATTGCTGGCCGTTGGTGTAGCCGGCTTGCGAGGAGAAGCCGATCCAGGGGTATTTGTTGTAAAACTTGCCCTGAGTATAGCTCTTCTTCAGATCGCTGATCAGGAAGTTTCTGCTATAGCCGTCCGCGGCAAATACCGTGATGTCGGTCGCGTCATCCCTGACACCGGCGTCCTGGAGAAGCCGCCATACGTCCACACCGGCGTAAGTGCCGAAGTAGTCACCTGACTTGGCCGTGTCCACTGCCATAAACTGCGTTGTTTTGGCCAACTGCCTTATCTTCTCACTAGTGTAAACTACAGCTGGCGCCTGAACCACGTTCGGGTTGTCATTGCTGTCGCCGGGCAGGCGGCCGGCAAGGATTTCCTGCCCATTACTAAATCCGTCCCCGTCGGAGTCCAATGCGTCAATTGCCGCAAACGCAGCCGCGTCCCGCCCCGCGTTGAGGTAGGCTGTGCCATAAGTGTTAAGTGTCGCTGCGATGTTCCCGTGCGGCGGCTTAAATCCGTATTTGAAATGGCAATAGTCGCACGAATCCAAGTACTTGTTTGAGGTGTTATAGCCTCCGGTGTGACACAAGTAACAATTGTCCAGTTTTGTGCCCACCGCCGACGGGTAGGTCTGCAGGAACAGGCCCGCATCCGCGTCCGTGTTGTGCGCCTTGTAAGAAGCCGTGACAGGATGGGCCGCGAGCAGGAGAAGAAAAGATACTGTCAGCAGAAACCCCAGCCAGCTTTTATTAACCTTAACCATTTCCTACTCACCCCTTTCTAAGTTTAAGCTGTTCAGCACCCTGTACAGCATTACTGCCGCCTCAGCCCTGGTAGCGTTATTCGCGGGGGCAAAAAGCCCTCCCGACCCTTTAATGATTCCCTTGTCAACAGCCATGGCGCAGGATTCCGCCGCCCAATCGGAAATCAGGTTCTTGTCCGCGAACTGGTCTAGAACATCTATACCGGCGCTTTCTTTTGCGTTTTTATAGCGCAGAGCGTTTGCAGCCATCATAGCCGTCTGCTCGCGGCTGATTAGACTGTCGGGGGCGAAGCTGCTATCACTAATACCCTTTACAATCCCTGCGGTATAAGCCTGCGAAACAGCGTTGCGGAACCAGGCGTCTTGCGGCACGTCGGCAAACGGGCACTGCTGTTCCCCTAAGAGGCCGAGGCAGCGTGCCAACATAGCAGCGAATTCAGCGCGGGTGACGTTGTTCTCAGGGGCGAACAGGCCGCCGCCCACACCTTTTAGATAGCCTTTACCGGCCATAAACTCAACTTCTTTTTGAGCCCAGTGACCCTGAATGTCGCTGAAGGTTACAGGACCACCTAATGACTCCTTATAGACGAGCGCCCATTTGGACAGGTGGCTGGTCTGGAAGGAAAAGGCACCCTTTTCCGCGTCGTAAGTCCCGTTATCCAACGAAACCCATGAACCTGATTCCTGATCATAGTAAGCGGCTGTGAGTTCTCCACGCTGGGCGGCCTCTTTTGACTCAGCCGTCACCGGCAGAGCAACGCTGATAGTCCCGGCAAGCTTGTCTATCGATTGGGTTTTGCCATCCTGCATTAACGCTGTTATCGACAACTCGAAGACCTTCCCGGCAATCATAACTGCGCCGCCCGCGGGCGTGGCGCCGCTGTCGACAACCCTGGCGCCTATGCTGACAGATTGGGCCGTACCCTGTATACCGCCGAGCAAGGCGGCCGGATCCAGGGTCAGATTTACGTCAGCGTTACTTACCGTAACCTCTACCGGTTTGCCCATGGAGGCAATGGTACCCAACTGACTGATGGTTAAGCTCAACCCGGTGGTTGAACCTGAAGTACTCAGGGTTACTTTTGGAGATGTTTCCGCATTCTTCAGAGCACTTGCCACATCGGCATCGGAAAAGCTGGAAGTAAGCCCGCTGTTGGTGGCCGGACTTGTGCTGGAGGAGACAGGGTTGCTGCTTCCGCTGCTGCTTCCGTATGTCGTGAAGGACCAGCCAATTAAACGGTTATAGAAGCCCTGGCATACCGTGCCCTCAAGAGCCAGTTCGTGGAAGACCACCTGGTATGCAGTCCGGTAGCTAAGGGCGGCGGAAATAGTCACCGTGCTCCCGTCCACGGACACCTGGTTTTTCGTAACCGGTTTTCCGGTGTTCTTCTCATAAACCTGGATCTTGTCGTTATCCGTAATCCTCACCGGCTGGTTGAATACTGCAGTAATTGACCCGCCTATCGATGCATAGCCGCCGTCAACTGGTGTGGACTGCTGCAGGGTGACTGCCGGGATCGCGACCGCTACAGGCTGGGAAGCGGGACCATAGCCGTACTGGTTACCCGCCCTAACTTTAAAGTAATAGGTTTTACCGGCTTCAAGACCTCCGTTGCCTGTCCCTGAATAGCTGCAGGAGTTACTTGTCAATGACCACTCCTGACCCGGGTCAGGCTCTTTGCCGAAGTCACAAGCCTGAATATAAGTTCCTTCCGGGTCGCTGGAATACAACAACTGGTAGCGGGTAGCCCCAACTACAGTATCCCAGGTTGCGTTCACTTTTAAAGAATTTGCCGCAACGACCCCAAGGTTTGACGGCGCCGAGGCAGGCGGGTCGCCAAGTGTTACAGAAGCGCTTTTAGTATAACTGTTGCCGTTAGCCCCATAGACTGACAACGTAACCGTACCGGTTCCTACTGCGGGTGCATTGACGACCCCCGGGACGACCATGTAAATGTTGATGTTAGCGTTAGTATAAACCGAGCCGCTGACGGTAGGCTGGAAAATGAACCTGTATACATCTCCCGCGACGCTGACATCGCCATTGAGGACTGACCAGTATTTATCGGTGCTATTGTTTTTGTATTGGATACTGGCCAGAGTGCAGCCAGGATCTTCGCTGCTGATGCTGTTTTGCACAAAAGAAAAACCCTGCGGGAAATTAACATACACGTATGAACCAACCGACAAGTTCAACTGCTCTCCCGACTTAAAAGTCAGCGTGTAACGGCCCTCCTGCCCGGGAACATAAGTAGAGGATTGTACGCTCAGGCTTGTAAGATCCGTTGCCGAAGCCGAGCCCAGGAAAAACAGAAAGCATAATAAAGACAACAGGATGCCGGCTGACCGGCTGTTAAGTGACATAACGCTTTTCATCTCCTTTCTTGCCAATATTGTGCATCGCGCTATTACAGACAACATCACCTCCCCAATAAAAAAACCAATAAAAAAACCGGGCCTGCGGAAAGAACCCAGCCCGGCGTGTAAGCACATGACTTGGCTGGTCTCCTTTCCGGCGGGAGGCGCCGGCGTTTCCACCGGAACCTATCGGCCCTGGTCCATGGACTGATTCATTAGGTCCCAAGGGCTCGGAGACAATATTATTGTTTTGTTTCTAGTAGCTATGCGCCCCCGGCAACAGCAAGGTAACCCCTATGAGGGTGAAAACAACCGCTGCAAATCCTATCACGGCTATCAATGCGGCAAACCTGCCCTCCCATTGCCTGGCTCTGCGAAAATGCAGGTACACAGCATATATGAGCCATGTAATAAGCGCCCAGGTTTCTTTGGGATCCCAATTCCACCACGATCCCCACACTTCCTCAGCCCATATTGCCCCTGTCACCAGGACCAGGGTCATAAACGGGAAGCCGGCTGCTATGAAATAGTAAATTAACCTGTCCAAATTGCGGTCCGAAACGAAGGTCCCGTCTTTGCCTTTTTGCCATAGGTAAAGGATGGCGGCCGCAAAGGAAAGGGCAAAAAAACCGTAGGCAAGAACCGCAGCAGCGACATGCAGTTGCAGCCAGACGCTTTGTAGCGCCGGGATAAGCGGGCCGGCAGCCGTCTTTACCGTCAGGGCATACCCCAAAAACAATACCTCCAGCGGCAGGACTACAACACCGGCAATGTGAATCTTAAAACGGCGACACCCAATCAGATAAAGCACAGCCAGTCCCCAGCAAAAAACAATAATAAACTCGTACATACTGGCAAAAGGAAGGTGGCCGCCAGCAAGACTCCTTGCCGCCAGGGCGGCTGTATGGAGGGCCAGGCCTGCGGCAAAGAAGCCCGTGCCCGCACGGAGAGCCCTACCCGCCTGGAACCAGAAGGCGGCGAGGTAAAGGACGGAAGATATAAGATAAGTGATAAGAGCAGCAAAAAAAAGGTCGTTTTCAGGAAGTAACACCATGCCGCCTCCCTAATAAAATTAAAACCGACCCCGCAGCCAGCGACAACAGGCCTGTCCGGACAAAAGGGAGACCTTGTTCGGATTTTACTGTCAGGCCGCTGATATTACCACCGGGCGCTGTCCTAAAGGTGGACTGGTATATCTTGATTTCTTTATAACTGGCGGGATGGTTGACTGATATATGTTTTACGTCAACTTCCCGCCCGCTTTCCAAAATGCTGATAGTAGTGAAGTATTGCTTTACGGCCCCGCCGGCATAGTATTCAGCCTCAATTACCTCTGCCCTGACGGCGATGGGGAAACCCTCATGCTCCAGGTCCACCGTCTCGTGCTCTTTTATTTGAATGTAAGCGCTGTGCTTCGGCCCACCCAAGAGGCCGGCCAGGATGATCAGGGCAATGCCCAAGTGCAATAAAAGATCTCCCAGTTTCCTTGTTGTTATGTTGCATGTAAGACTCCTGAAACGGGCAATCACGCAGGACAAAATATTTAGGCACAATACCACAAACAAAATAGTCCTGAACAAAAAGCGCGGATTCTCCGGGATATACTCCATAAATACAAAATATACGCAGCAAACTGATATAGCCAAAATACCGAATGGCATTGAATTAAATATCTTAATTATTTTTTTCATACACCCTGCACCATGACTTTAATAAAAAATAAGGCTTTGTCCCATTTAAAGGAACAAAGCCACAAAATTGCTTCTAGCCATGTTCTCCTTTCCACAATGGGAGGCGCGTTTGTTTCCCAACACACCCTAACGGCCAGACAACCATACCTGCTACCGGCTAAGGTTTACCTGACTCGGAGATCTTTAATTTTAACATGTGAGTAAAGTAATTCTACATCTTAGAACAAATTCCTGCATGAATGATTAATTATTGTTACTATAACAAATGAAATTTCATCCCTGAATATCTTTATTTATCTTCATAACCTTCTTTTGTATATCTGTCAGCGGTTTCTCCTGCGGCCCATTTACTTGGTTTTCTATTTGCTGCAATTGCATAAAAAGTTTCTTATCTGATGTAACATGTACATTATAGTCTCTGTTCGATTCTTTAATTTTATTATGCACTTCTTCTTTAATTGGTTTTAAGCGCAGCCTGTCAAAGCCGCTCACTTTAATTGCTGTTTCACATGCCTCTTCCAACATTTTTCTTTCTGCTTTCTCATAACTATCCTGCCCGAGCCATATATCGCCATGAAGGATATCGAAATCCTCAGCTAGGGGCCCCTTGGCCTCAAAGGGTCCCCCAACGGCTGCCGCGGACAAAATGGTGGGCCTGTTGGGAAAGACCCAGGTTTGGTGTCCATGCAGCATGCTAGGAGCCTCCTAACAGTGTCAATATAGTTTTAATGAGGGCAACCACAAAGGCGGCAAAAACTCCATAGACAATTACCGAACCTGCCAACTGAAACATACTTGCCCCAACCCCCAGCACAAATCCCTCACTTCGGTGTTCGATAGCAGCCGAAGCGATGGAATTGGCAAACCCGGTTACCGGCACCGCTGTTCCGGCGCCTGCCCATTGGGCGATATGATCGTAGACACCTGAAGCAGTTAGAATAACTGAGAGTAAAATCAATACAGCCACTGTCGGATCTCCCGCTGTCTTCTCGGTAAAATTAAAATTCCAGAGAAAAAAATCTTGAATAAATTGACCGAGAAGATAAATTGTCCCCCCTGCTGAAAACGCCCTGATTACGTTTAGCAGAACTGGTCGTTGAGGCTCCCTGGCTTTAGAAAAGGAATGATACTGCTGTTGTGCCGGAGTTAATTTCTTCTTTTTCTTATTGGACAATTGCGAAAGCCTCCTTTACCAAATTAGGGAACAATGCCAAGAGCTATCGGGGACATTCCCCAACCGCATAGGAATACCCAAGATAGAGGTGTGTCCCCTTACCTTTTTAGCAAAGGCTCTAATTCCTGAATTACTTCCGACAATATCTCAGAAGATTTTTCGTACATCTTCTTAGCCTGCGGTTGTTTAGTACCTAAGGCGTATAATTCACAGTCCGCCTGACATTTTTTCATGGTAGCATAGGCAAGTTCTTTTGTTTTGGGCTTAGGCACCTGAATAGCATCGTCAAACAAGTCAAGATATAATTGTCCTACGGAATCCACTTGGCCAATAAAGACGTTTTCAGGCGCCACGCCCACTTTTTCCAGTTCTGTATGCAGCCAGCGCCTGTTTAGTCCCATTGCCGCAAGCGGTTCATCCATTATAATCCCGTCAAGCATAACCGTCTGGGGTACGCTTTCCTGCCCAACGTTTATACCCAGATTCTTGGCGGTAAGAGGTTGTTTATCTTTCTTGAGAAGGGTACTTACCTCTCCGGTAGGTTCAAGCACGGCGAATTCCACGTCGGCAAAATTAAAAACATTTTTCTTCCGCAGCTGGCTTAACAAATCTTCAAGTGTAAGACGGGCTTCCAATAATTTATCTTCCAGGACTTTACCATGGTTAATAAGGACTGTTTCTTTTCCGTGGATGATATCTCTTACCGTTTTGTATCTTATTGATAAAACGTAAATTAACGCTGGGAATACAGTCCAAACCGCCAGGGCAACAAGACCGTTGGCCAAGTCTTTGATCAGGTTCAAGGAAATGGCGGCAGCCATAACCCCGGTTACAATACCGGTAATTAGATCAAAAAAGGTCAACCGGGAGGTTTGCCTTTTTCCTATAAGACGAACAAGAAGTAAGGTGAGAAAAAATAAACCGATGGAACGGAGCAAAATGGTTAACCATTCAGGCATTAGGTTACTCCTTAATAATGTAATTGCTAGAAGCCTTTATATTGCGGCTCTTCAAATTCCAAAACACCAAGTCTTTTTTCCATGTCCCGTATAACATGGTTGATTCGTTGCGTATTTCGACTTAGGATAGCCTTCGCTTCTTGGTTTTCCTCGGATAAAGCAAAGGTTTCCAATGTGGCCTGAACGCCCTTAAGGCTGGCCACGGTTTGCTTGACCTGCGCACTGATTGTCATGTTTATTTACCTCTCTCGCTTTACAGTATTCTGTATAGATAATAAATTTATGCACCAAAAAAACCGGACCGGATCCTCTGATTCGGTCCGGTTGGGATACCCTCAGCGTTAAAATCCTTTATACTGGGGTTCTTGGTTTTCGATGTCATTAATCCTTGGCTCCAGGGTGTCAATAATGGTTTTTGTTTGTTGAGCGGCATTGGTATAAAGTTGTTTTGCCTGTTGGTTTTGGGTCTGGAGAGCAAAGGATTCCAGACTGGCCTGGGCGCTTTTTAAGCTGGATAATGTCTGCTTTACCTGGGACGCGACTGTCATTGCGTTTCCTCCTTATTTATGATTTTATTACAAATTTAATGGTCCCCCGCGATAAAAAATATATTCTATAAGATTTAATTGGCAACTCAACAAGGCCTGTACAAGCAGAAGCGAAAAAGAACGTCCCTTTGCTATAATGGTTCACCAAAGACAACACGGTAATGGTTAGGCCAATGGAAGATAGGGGAGGGTTAAGAGAAGTACCCATCGCCGAGTTGGTTGAAGGAACTATAATAACCTTGGCGAATATAAAAACAAATAATATTAAATAATTGACCGCCCATAAAACGGCGGTCGTTATTGTTTATATGCGATTCGACACAATAGGACAAATTATTCAAAGCAAATTAATAGTATATGGATGAGCCCATGTTTACACAGGGGCCTAAAACAACTCAAAATTCTCATAAAATTTCAGAAAAACATGATAAAACAAAAACGATTGAGCCAAAATCCACGCAAAGTGGTTTACCCCCTGGCTTCTTACAAACTCAAGAAAATATACTGCAACTCCAAAAAACAATCGGCAACAGAGCCGTCATACAATTGTTAAACTCTCATTTCCAGCAACAACCGGTAAATGACGATCCATTATATACGCCTGTAGTTCAGAGAATGAGAAATAAGCCTTCAGATGAAGAGATCAGAAATGCCGTGTCAAATTATGTTAGCTCTGAAAAAGGCACTTGTGACACTAAAGCGCCATTGGTTCAACAAGCATTAGAGGCATTTGTCGATAGTAAAAGTGAAATCACCGGTTATTCTTTGGCTTGGTGGCAATTGGAAGAGAATAGATGGGAAGCGCAGAACCATACTGCGGCCGCTGTTAAATGGAATGAAGGAACATATATAGTTGATACTACAATATCTCAATTTGGGCAGGTGGATAATAATATTCAAATATTGCCACTTAATGATTGGATTGGTCTAATCATGCGTTTGACACATGGTGAAAGACCCTATTGTGAGGAGGGAATAAGAAAAGGTAATAGCCTATTCTTTTTTGAGCCACAAGAGGAACGACCAGTTATCAGTGAAGAAAAGGAAAATAAGAAAGAGGAACTTCCGGAAAAAGGAAAGGGCGGTGGTTGTTGCTTCCTTACCTCTGCTTGTGTTCGGGCACGTGGCCTTTCTGATGATTGTGCTGAACTTACTACTTTGCGCGCATTCCGGGACGGCTGGTTAAGCTCTTTGCCGGAAGGACCGGAACTCATCGCGACTTATTATAAGATTGCTCCAATTATCGTTGACGCAGTGGAAGCATCAGGCGCCGCGAAGGAGATTTGGAACTACGTTTACCAAGTTATAATTGAATGCATCAGAGACATCGATAATCGACGACCTGAGCAGGCATTAGTTCGCTACCGTGACATGGTGTTCAGGATTAAACACACACTGGCAGTACTAACCTTAACGAGAATATAATTTTTAGAATATAATTGTCGTACTAATTATTAGTATACTAAGGGGATTTATTCATACAATTGGATTTATTCTTAACGTAACCAATGCAAAGGTAAAAAATGAATTGTGCCGAAATCTGAAGCCATATGATATTACACCGGAACAATGGGGACTGATAAATATTTTATTCAGGAAGGATGGTATTTCTCAAAAAGAGTTATCCGAAAAATCCTTCAAAGATCAGCCGACTATAACCAGAATATTAGATAATTTGGAAGCGAAAGGGATGATTGAACGTAAAATTAATCGTGAAGACAGAAGGACTTTTATGATTTTTTTAACGAATGAAGGACGTGATTTAAGAGATAAACTACTTCCTATTGCTGAAAAGACTTTGCAGAAAGTCTTAACAGGTTTTAAAGAAGAGGAAATAGAGCAATTAAAGATATGGTTAAACAAAATCTATAACAATTTAATTTGAAAACCATGGGGAAAGCGTCAATAATCTTTTAGCATCTAGTTTTGTGCAA
This sequence comes from Pelotomaculum sp. PtaB.Bin013, assembly GCA_002067515.1. Lineage (GTDB taxonomy): Bacteria > Bacillota > Desulfotomaculia > Desulfotomaculales > Pelotomaculaceae > Pelotomaculum_D > Pelotomaculum_D isophthalicicum. The sequence goes on from MVQK01000027.1 coordinate 13,439, forward strand.
ATGGTTAAATTTACATGTAAGGAGATGACCATTTGTGGAAGATATACATGAGTTGCTAAAGAACCTATTTAAAGACACTTTACAAAAAATATTAGAAGCTGAATTTAACTGTCACCTTGATTATAAGAAATTCAGCATGGGAAGTAATAGTACAGGTTATAACCGTAATAGGTACGTTAATGCGGTAAGGAACCGTAAAGGTAAATTTGGGAATAGCAAAGGGAAGTTCTTTTTGCTTCCTTAACAGGTTTCAAGGGTATGGAAACTGGAAATCCAGAGAACATGCCTTGTT
>MVQK01000028.1 GCA_002067515.1 Pelotomaculum sp. PtaB.Bin013
AAAAGAAGGTTTCAAGATGCAAAAGCAGGGAACAAGAATGATTTTAACGCTTGCATTTTTAATTGTGCAGTTATTGACTTTTATCGAATTAATCAGAAGCATGAAATATGAGTATGTGTACGATGTAGGTGTTACCACTGTTTTTCTGATAATTTATACTGTATTCGAAGTTAAATTCAAATATCACTTGAGTAACTATATCAGAGGTACTGTGATTTTAACAATTATAGGTCATAATTTCTTTGGAGAATATTTGGATTTATATATAACGTCACCCATTTTTGATCGCGGTTTACATATTTTTGGTACATATGCCTTTGTCCTTTTCATTTATTCGTTGCTGTACAAGATGAACATCAAACCACTTCCTCAAAAGTCCGGTATATTTATCTATGTGGTTTTATTGGGAATCAGTTTAGGTACACTTTTTGAAATTGTGGAATTCTTAACAGATATTATGTTAAAGCCAGAAGTGCAGTATCAGACGGATCTGGTTGATACAGACTTAGATCTTGTGTGCGATGTGATTGGGGCAATAATTGCGGCATTTCATATTAATAAGCCATACGGATTTAATATTAAAAAATCGTAAGCTTGCTTTATAATAGTATTATCCGCATCCATGAGGAGTACAAAAGCGAACTATATCTTCCTGATCGTCCTGTTTGCAAAATTTATGTTAATGTCCGGATAATATAAAAGAATGCGCCAATAGTTATTGACAGCGGAGCTTCTTAGCTGGTAAGATTCATATAATATGTAAAGACGATGAAAGGGAATAGTAAGTGTTTAGTATCAGGTTCAGAGAGCCGCCGGATGGTGCGAGGCGGTCGAAGGCTTAACGCAGAACTCTCCCTGGAGCAGCCGGTCGAAATCCATTGTGAGATTAGGTCCGGACGGAGCTTCCGCCGTTAAAAGGAAGGGGATATCGGACTTGTTGTCCCGTATCCTTTTGAGTGAACGGCGTTTAGGCGTCGTTAATTTGAGTGGTACCACGAAGTGAACCCTTCGTCTCAAAAGAGGCGGAGGGTTTAAATATTTATCCGGGAGGTGGTGTTTGATGGAATCAGACCTTAGCGACCTTAGACGGTTAAAATGGTACGTAACCAATAAATATAACAAGGGGGAAAATAATGATGCGAAGGCTGTTTATCTTCGACACTACCTTGAGGGATGGAGAGCAGTCATTGGGGATAACTTTAAACGTTGCGGAAAAACTGGAGATAGCGAGGCAGCTTGTCAAACTCGGTGTGGATGTGATTGAAGCGGGTTTTCCGGCCTCATCGCCTGGAGACGCTGACTCGGTAAGCACGATTGCCAGGGAAATAAAAGGAGTCTCCGTTTGCGGGCTTACGCGCGCTGTTGAGAGTGATATCGACTGTTGCGCCGAAGCCTTGCGGGCGGCCGAACACCCGAGAATTCACACCGGGATAGGGGTATCCCCGATACACATGGAGAAGAAGCTTAAACTGTCACCTGAACAGGTAATTGAACTGGCTGTGGCCGCGGTAAAGCACGCCAGGAAATACGTCGGTGACGTTGAGTTTTATGCCGAAGACGCTTTCCGCGGCGATCGCGCTTTTCTCGTTACAGTTTTAGAAAAAGTTATAAAGGCCGGCGCTAATATAATCAATGTGCCTGATACGGTAGGCTATGCCACCCCTTCTGAATATGAGGAGCTTATCTCCTTTCTGATGAATAATGTCAGGGGGATTGAAAGAGTCGTGGTGAGCGTGCACTGTCATAATGACCTGGGCATGGCTACCGCCAATGCGCTCGCCGGGATAATGGCCGGGGCGAACCAGGTCGAGGGCGCCGTAAACGGCATTGGTGAAAGGGCCGGCAATACCTCGCTGGAGGAAGTCATTATGGCCGTGTATACCAGGCGCGTGCAATATGGGCTGGAGATGAGCGTGAACACCAGGGAAATATACGCCACCAGCATGCTGGTATCAAGGGTTACCGGGGTTCCGGTTCCCGCCCATAAAGCTATTGTCGGGTCGGGAGCGTTCATGCACGCTTCCGGTATTCACCAGGACGGTGTTTTAAAAGATAAAACGACATATGAGATTATCCAGCCGGAGATTGTTGGTGTTTCCAGAAGCTCGATTAATTTGAGCGCCAGGTCGGGCAGGCATGCGCTCAGACACTGTTTGGGAGAACTGGGCTATCAATTGAACCGGGATAAACTGGAAGACACATACCAGAGATTTTTGCAACTGGCTGACCGGAAAAAGGAAATATTCGAATGCGACCTGCATGATTTGATGGAATAAACCGGCAAATAAAAATATTTGTTTTGGATGAAACTTTTTGAGAAAAACGGGTTAATAAATAATTGAAGGGCTTAAAGGGGGATCAACGGTGGACGCCAACACCGATCATAACTTGATCATCCGCTGCCGTGAAGGTGATGAAGGAGCCTGGCGGTTATTATTAGCCCGCTACGAAGCCTACGTATACCGGTTGTGCTACCGGATCGGCGGTTCAAGTGAAGACGCTCTGGATCTCACCCAGGAAGCGCTTGTGAAAGTGCTGACCGGACTGGACAGTTTTCAGCCTGGCAGGCCGTTTAAACCCTGGCTTCGTAAGGTTACGGTAAACGCCTGCTTGAACTACCTCAGGCGGCGTGTGCCGGATACTGTTTCCCTGGAGCAGCCTGTTGCCGAAGACATCGTGCTTGGAGACACCATCGCCGGAAACACAGGCGACCCGGAACATGCCGCGGAATGGCGTGATGCCCGTGAGGTGCTCCAGCAGGCGATGAGCGAGCTGTCATACCAGCAGCGGGCAGTGCTTATGATGCGGCACCAGGAAGGACTCAGCTACGAAGAAATAGCGGCGGCTACCGGCTTGCCGCCGGGCACCGTGAAAACGTGTCTCTTTCGGGCCAGGCAGCAGTTGAAGCGCAAACTGGCAAGCGTTTACGGATGGGAGTGATGGCATTGATGTGCAGTTCGGAAATCCTGCAAGCTTTTCTGGACGGCGAGCTGGAATTGGCTGAAACAGAAGCTGTTCGCAACCACCTCGCTTGCTGCCCTGCTTGCCGGCGGGAACTGTCCAGGCTGAGGCTGCTCTGGCTGGAACTGGAACAGGAAGATGAAGTTGAGGTGCCGGCAGGGCTTCCTTTCATTCGCCAGCAAGCTGTCACTAAGGCCAGGGCGGCCAGGCAGGACATGCAAAGAACGTCAAGTGTCAGTCTCTGGGCCGCCCAAAAGCTGGCCTGGCAGCCGCTCCTTGCCGGTGTATCCCAGATTCCCGGTACGCGGCAGTTGGGGCAGTTGGCCAGGACCGCGGGACGCGGGCTGCCCGGTGTTATCAAGGGTGTTTCATCTATAGCGAGTAAGATAATAAGCAAAAGGCGTGACCAGCGTTGAGCGGATTGATGATTTTAATCCTAATTTTGCTGTTGATTGTGGGACTTTTAAGTTTACCGCTGACCTTCAAAGCCGGAGGGCGGTTGTGTATTGAGGAGCAGCAGTTGGATGTGAGAATCGCTTGGGGGTGGAGGCTCCTTGTTGCCACCATTGGAATGAACAGGGGGAAGATGTCATTTGCGTTGCGCCTCGCCGGGGCAACCATTCCAGTTAACCGGAAAAATCCTGGAACAGTCAAGGCAAAAGAGAAACGGAAAACAACCAGGCGGAAGAAGGAGAGGCATGGATTCAATTTCTTAACAATCAGTAAGGTACTTAGCAGGAAGTTTCTCGCGGCTGTTTTGGGTTTTATAAAAAAGGTTTTTCGTTCCTTAGGACTACGGTTGCGGTTGGCCGGTATCTATGGCACCGGCGACCCGGCCCTGACCGGACTGCTCGCCGGGTTAATGGGTACGCTAAACGCCGGGCATGTCAACCTTGACCTGGATGCTGACTTCAGCGGGCCGGTTCTTGACATAGCGGGAGAAACATCGGGCCGGATCGTACCTGTCGTGATCTTGTATTTAACCATACGGTTTCTTTTTGCCGGACCTGTCCGCAATCTTTGGTGGACTCAGCTTAAATCAAAATTCGTCGGAAGAAAACTTAAGGAGGGTGCGCAATATGTTTAAAGAAGACATTGAGTCCTTAGTGTCCCGTCTGGAAAATCTGATTTCGACCAAGACTATCGTCGGCGAGCCTATTATCAGCGGTAATACAACTATTATTCCTATCGTGACGGCTTCCGTTGGTTTCGGCATAGGCAGCGGTGAAGGACAGGATGAAAAGAACCAGGGAGGCAAAGGCACCGGCGGAGGCGCGGGCATGAAACTCAGTCCTTCAGCGCTGCTCATCTTGCAGGGAGACAACGTTCAGGTGTATTCCCTGGCAAAGAAAGGCAGTCTGTCCAAGCTGGCGGAAGTGATACCTGACGTGATAAGCAAGTTTAAGCCCCAGGAGAAGGTTGAATAGCAATCTCCCGCATGAGTTTTATCAAATGAATCTCCATTAATTGGAGTGACAGGTGGCCATACCTTTTGGCGGTGTGGTCATTTTTTATCTTTCTTAATCATTTTTATCGTTTCTAACCTGGTTGTGGAAAATTTCCTCAAGGCTCATGTCACCGGGATCTTTTAGCTTTACCCAAAAATGATTGTCATGTCCCAGGGAAATAAAGGTAATATACAGATTACTCCACTCGATTTTTTGAGGGATGGAACAATTAAGCTTATCGCAGTGGCAAAGGACAGAAATTGGGGATAATCCTTCTTGAAAATGTCAAAAAATAAGGCTATCTTGGAAATATGTCGGCCATTGCCGCACATTTGATCATTTATTGGCCAATGCGCCTTGACAGAAAAATTTTATGGCAAAGGTGGGTTTTATGGTTAAAGGCAGTTATCTGAAACTTCCTCCCGGTGAACTGGCCAAGCGGGCAAAAAAAGCTGTGGCCATGCTGGGGGATTGTACCGTTTGCGCACAGGAATGCCGCGTCAACCGCCTGGAGGGGGAGTTGGGCATATGCAGGGGCGGGCGTCTGGCGGCGGTAAACAGCTACGGGCCGCATTTCGGTGAAGAGGATGTGCTGGTGGGGACAGGCGGGTCGGGAACGATCTTCTTTACATACTGCAATTTAAGCTGTGAGTTCTGCCAGAACTGCGAAATCAGCCAGCTTGGTGAAGGTGACGAGGTGCCCGCCGGAGAACTGGCCGGGATGATGCTTGATCTCCAGAAGAGGGGTTGCCACAACATCAACCTGGTGTCTCCGAGCCACTTCGTCCCGCAGTTTCTGGAGGCCCTCAACGTGGCGGCGGAAAAAGGGCTTACCCTGCCGGTGGTTTACAACACCGGGGGGTATGACGCACCGGAAACTTTGGACTTGCTGGACGGAATCGTGGACATTTACATGCCTGACATCAAATTTGCCGACGACGATGCCGGCCGTAAATACTCCGGCGCGGTGGAATACTTCACTGTTGCCAAAAAGGCGGTGAAGAAAATGCACGGACAGGTGGACGACCTGGCCGTGGACGGGCGGGGCATCGCCTACCGCGGCCTGCTGGTGCGGCACCTGGTCCTGCCGGACAACCTGGCCCGTTCGGAAAAAGTTTTCGAGTTTCTGGCCGATGAGGTTTCTAAAGATACTTTCATAAACATTATGGACCAGTATTATCCCGCCTTTAATGCTGTTAACTACCCGGAACTGGACAGGCGGATCACCCGTAAGGAGTTCCGGGAAGCTGTTGACGCAGCCAGGCGGGCGGGGCTGAGGAGAATTTATACCGGTTTTAATAAAATTTTTTAACGAAACTGTTTGAACAGGTTGACAAGTATGAATTACCAAATTATAATTATTATAAAATAGTAGGAGTTATAAATTAATAATGGTAATAAAAAAATTAAAGAAGATGGGGTTGAAATTGACACCCCAGAGACTGGCCATATTGAACCTGCTCGAAGGTAATACAAAACACCCGTCAGCGGAGGAGATATACAAACAATTAAAGCCCCAGTACCCGTCTTTGTCCCTTGCCACAGTATATAATACCCTTGAAATGTTAGCCAGGGCGGGGGAATTGCAAGAGATCAGGATCAAGGCGGATAAGAGACATTTTGATCCGAACCCAAATCCACATAGTCATTTTTTATGTAGGATTTGCGAATCAGTTCATGATCTGGATGCCGGTCTTTTGGAAATACAAGCTCCAATTAATATTAACGGCTATCTGGTGGAAGGATTTACACTTTATTTTCACGGAGTTTGCCCGGGATGCCTGGAAAAGGATAGAGGCGGGAACCGGTAAGCGATTGCGGGTTGACCCTCGGAATAACGAGGGAAAAATTACTAACATAAATTAATTGAGGAGGTCTAATGCTATGAAAAAATGGCGCTGCACAGTTTGCGGTTATGTCCACGAAGGGGAAACGCCGCCGGAAAAGTGTCCTAATTGCGGGGCTCCCAAGGAGAAATTCGAATTATTGACCACGTCCGGTCCGGATCTGGTGGACTGGAACAAAATTGGCGTGGCAAAAGGCTCCGGTTTTGAAGATGACTTGAACATGCAGTTCCGGGGAGAGTGCATGGAGGTGGGAATGTATATCGCCATGGCCCGCCAGGCTGAGCGGGAGGGCTATCCGGAAATAGCCGAGACTATGAAACGCATAGCCTGGGAAGAGGCTCACCACGCGGCTCGATTTGCCGAACTCCTGGGGGAAGTAATCAGTGAAAGCACGGAAGTAAACCTGAAAAAATTAGTGGATGGCGAGGCCGGCGCCAACCGCGGGAAAAAGGAAATCGCCGCCCGTTCCAAGCAGGAAGGACAGGACGCAATCCACGATGCCATTCATGAAGCGTGCAAAGACGAAGCCAGACATTGCCTGGCCTTCTACGGCCTCTTAAAAAGGTATTTCCCAAAAGCGTAGAATGTTTAGACTAAACTAACCGGGGCGTAAAATACGTCCCGGTTTAGTGTTGCACACCGGAAAATAGCATGTATACTGCAGGTCGCAGCGGAGATGAAGGCAGATGTTACTTTAACTCCATGATTATAAGTTGTATATTTTGTAATTTTTTATGGTAATAAGAAGGAATTAATTAATTCGAATAGAAATTAATACTTATTAAATAAAAAACCAGCATAAATACCCTGTTCGATTACACGAGCTAATAAAAACTAAACATAATAAATCTGAGTCCCCATTGCCTGTTGCCTATGGTTAAAGCTATGGCGGGTGGACCGATGGGTGTATCGGGAAACCGGTGCGCCTCCCATTGCGGAAAGGATTTAACTTACTTACAATGTCGTCGTGCCTTTACGCATGACGGCTTTTTTGTTATTGGAAACATTTAAGAGCCAGAGCGGGGTGAGTCTTTTGGCGGTTATCAGCGTTGTAATAGCCAGTGACACAGGTCACCAAGGCGAAGCAATTAAAAAGATAATTGATAAGGCGCCTGACGTGTTTAAAGTGCTGGATGTGATATTATTCGAAAAAATCTTGGAAGTAGTGGGGGACTACCAGCCGGAAATCATTGTCTGTACTTTAAGGGAATGGGAAGAAAACATTGATGTGTTGAGCGAGATTAAAAATGTCTGCCCGCAGACTCTGGTGGTGATGATAACTGAGAAGGAAGATCCGGAAGTAGTCTTGCACGCCTTAAAAGCGGGTGTTGACTCCTGTCTTGGCTCAATTACGCCGGGGTACATACTGCGTAGCCTGGAAATGATTTGTCGCAGCGGGATTATGATCTTCCCCCGCATGCTCAAACCAAGAATACAAAGAATAGCCGACCTTTCGGAATATGCGTCAAAGAGGATACCCGAGGAACTGACCGGCAGGGAAAGAGAAATTTATAGTTTACTGCTGAAAAGGTATTCCAACAAAGAGATATCACAACAACTATTCATCAGTGAATCAACGGTAAAAGTACACGTGAGGAACATTCTGCAAAAAATCGGCACAAAAAGCAGGGTTAGCTTAATAGATAATTAAGCAATCAGATAAATGTATCGATCCTTATGGGTAGGGTGGTTTTAGATGATTAACGTTTTGATTGCCAGCGATAATAGATCTTACGGAGATGCATTAATTAAGATGTTGAAAAAAGTGCCGGATGTTTATAAAGTACTTGATTTGGTAGACTCGGACGATATATTGAATACCGCGGTTGATTTCCAGCCGGAGATAATGTTGTGCGCCGTTCAGAACAGGGAATTGCCTTATTCACTGTTGAAGGAGATTCAAGACTTCTGCCCGCAGACACGTTTAATCCTGGTGCTTGAACAGGACGACGCAAACATTTCGATAAACGCTATGAAAGCGGGTGTGGATGCCTGCCTCGGCCAGGTGGCGCCGGGGAATCAACAGTTAAGGTGCATGTGCGCAATATTCTGAAAAAAACGGGTGTTAAAAGCAGAGGCGCTTTAATTTTCGCCGGTTTGATGCAATAAACTGACCAGATTAGACATCCCCAACATAATGGGGTATTTTTTTTGCCTAATTTGCTAAACTGCTTAATCCCAGGCCTTAAATGCCTAGCACTCGAGACGTGATGATGATTATCGACTTGACATGGGCTATTAGAGAAGCCGATAAGGCTTAATTCAAAGTGGTGATAAAGGATAATTTTTAGGTGATATCATCTAATTCTGGCTAATCCCGGGGTTGGGAAGGTACATCCCGGGCTCGGGTTGGAGGGCGCTGTTAAAACGACTTTAGTGGTTATGTGCCTTTAAAAACTTTCTAAACCCTTTTAAACCTTTCTAAACCCCTCTAAACTATATGCTTTAAGATTTGAACGTTTGGGGAAAAGACTGGTAGGCACTATGACTGATAAAATATGCAGTGCAAGCCGATAAATTCATATTTATGGAAGTTGAATGAAGAATGTACCGAAAATTAAAAAATGTCCGCAGTCACATTATAATTTGTGTCGCCCTGGCGATAGCTCTGAACGCCATCGGGTTGGGTTACGCCGCCTGGCAAAACGGGCTGCAGTTCGAGGGAGTAGTGGCAACGGGGTACATCGACCCTCGCTTTAGTTCCTGCGAAGTGCTGGAAAATTGTTCACCGGGTCGCGCCAAAGCTGTGCTGGAGGGTCAGGGTAAAAGGCTGGCTCTCCACGTTCATGACGCTTACCCGGGATATTACGCGCGCTTTCGTTTTCAGGTGACCAACCAGGGGACGGTGCCGGTCGGTTACACCGCCCGGATCAATAATGACACGCCGGAAGTGGATATAAAGGTCAGCGACGCCCAGGGCATTATCGGAGGGGCGGGCGGCAGCCAGTACGGAGACCTCTGGCTTACGGTGGGAAACGTCGATGAAAACAGCAATTACAATTTCACGGTGGACCTGGCTTTTCAGCAGTGGGATGCCGTGAGGTGATGATAAATAATTGCGGCTGTTTGCTAAAACATTACGGGAGGTGATGGAAAAAACTGTCTGAGCGTGCTTTGGCGCTAATTACCCATTAAATTTTGAGGAGGAAAAGGAAAGATGAAAAGTGTCAAAACGATGAGTTTGGTTATGCTGCTTGCCCTGGTCCTGATGGGCGCCGCCTACGCCGTGTGGGCCGAGGACATCACCATTAACGGCAATGTCCAGACAGGTTACCTGGATACCGTGTTTACAGCCGCGACTTCCAATGACCCGGGCGTATCCGTTGACCCCGGCAAGACGTTAAACGTGGGCCGTACTGAAGTGCCCACCGTTATCGGCGCGGATGGAGTCAAAGATATCGGAGTGGACGTGACCAACGCCTATCCCGGCTACAACGCGACAGTCAATTATACCATTAAAAATAACGGCACCATTCCTGTTAAAGTGACTGAGGTTATAGATAAATCAGGCAACGAGGCCGAGCTTAGCCTGGCTTCCACTTTAACGCCCAATACTGTCATCGCCGCGGGCGCCACCTATAACGCCAGCATTGCCCACACGCTTACCGACGCCGCCCAACAGGAGCAAAATTATCATTACAAAGTCACCATCACCGCCACCCAGGCCCAGTAAGTGATGTTACAGGTGTAACTAACTTGTAAGCCTGAAAAACAAACAAGTTTCTTTATCAGCAAATTAGCAAAGGAGGGATATTCAACATGTCGAACGTCAAAAAGAACTGGCTTTACAAGGTTTTCATGGTCGTTCTCAGCGCGCTGCTGCTCGCCGGGTCGTTTAGCCTGACGGCGCCCGCGCCGGCCCTGGCCGCGTCGACTCAAGTACAGATTGACGGAAACGGGGTGACGAATCCCACGACCTTTACCGTGGTCCAGCTCCAGGCCATGGACGCGCAATACAAACTTATTGAACAGCCGTACAGCACCATCAACACCTGGCCCACCAAGAAATTTTACCGGGCCACGGGGGTCAAACTGCAGCACCTGCTGGATTTGGCGGGGATAACAGCGTCCGCCAAACAGCTTAAATTCTACACGACCGACGGTTTTGCAATAACCCTGACCCGCCAGGAGTTATTGCAGGACACGCGCTATTACTACCCGAATTTCAAGAACGTTGATCCCGGCGACAGCGACGGTTATAAGTTCAATGAAGACTCCGACAACAACGCGGCGGCGGTGGAGCCCATCCTCGCCTATTCCAGCGCCAGCGGCGGAGCGAATGACACTTCCCCTCCCCAGGCGTCAAGCATGAACGGCGACAGCGCCCTGCTCCTGATCTTCGGGCAGCGGGCGGTCAGCGAGCAAACCAATACTTTCTTTTTAAAGTATGTGAACAGGATCGAAGTGTTCACCACCCAACCGGATCAATGGGACAGCTCCATTCAGGCCAGTCCGGCCAGCGGGCCGCCCCCGGCCAACGGGCAGGTAGCGTTGTCCATACCCGGCGCCCCGGACAACGGGCAAGAGGACACGGATAAGATTTACTACACCACCGACGGCAGCACCCCGACCCTGAACAGCCCGATCTATAACTGGATCGGCAGCCGGTGGTGGGTAGACCGGGCGGCTGTTCTGAACACGATCAACCACCCGATCACCGTCGGCACTACCGGTGAAACAGCGATCAAGGCCGTCAGGATCGGCCCCCCCGGCTATACGCCCAGCAATTCCGGCAAAACGAACAGCGACGTGCAAACCTTCGTCTACACCAACCGCGCCAAAGGTGATATCGACTACGACGGCTACATCGATGTCACAGACCTGGGGATAATGATCGACATTATCAGTGCCGAGTATACCCCTAATGATTTTGAGTTCTACGCCGCTGATATCAACTCCGACGGCTACGTCGATGTCACGGATTACGGGATGCTTATTGACTTGATCTCAGGCTAGCAGAGTTTCTTGAACTTCCGCGAGCCAAGTATTAATCAAACTTAAGGAGGGGGATTTTTTTGTCAAGCATGAGTAACAAAACATGGCGCATCCTGCTCACGGTAACGTTTATCATGGCCATGCTGTTCAGCGTCGGCATGGCGGCGCATGCCGATGAAAGCACGGTAGTGACTATCGGTAACGTCGTCGGCGGGCCTGGAACAGAGATCCAGGTTCCGGTTTATTTGAATAGTACGGGTAATGTGGCAGTAGGTCAATTTGACATGTACTATGACTCCGCCCTGTTAACCTACACGGGTTACAGCAGGGGGGATCTGGTGGCTTCCACCAGCCATAGTTTTATTGTCAGCAACCCGTCTACCGGTCCCAAGAGAACGAGAGTTATTATTTCAAGCAATCCCAAGGCAGCGATCCCGGCCGGTTCCGGCACCCTGATCATCCTGAGGTATCAGGTTGCGGCAGGCGCGCAGCCGGGTCAGAGTTGCGCCCTGCAACTAATCAACAATCCGCCCACATCCACCTTGAAACTAAATGACGTTAACAACGCGGTAATCCCCACCACCTGGTACGACGGGCAGTTTAGCGTGCCCGGCGGGGGCAGCATCACCCTGAGCGTGGACCCGGCCGCCGTCACCCTGAATGTCGGCGCCACCCGGGCCATCACTGCCACAGTTGACCCGAATGATGCCACCCTGAGCTACTCTTCCAGCAACGAAGCCGTGGCCGCCGTAGACACCACCGGCACAATCACCGCCTTGTCCCCGGGCGACGCCGACATCACCGTCACCGCCAGCAAGGCCGGTTACACCACGGCCACAGCCACCGTGGCGGTCACCGTAAACGCACCGGCCGACACCGAAGCACCCGCCTGGCCTGAAGGCAGCATCTTGACCGCCGCCGCCTCCGGCGGCAGCGTGGACTTGAGCTGGCCGGCGGCCACCGACAACGTGGGCGTCACCGGCTATCAGGTTTACCAAAACAGCGCCCTGGTAGATACCGTGTCCGGCGCCACCCGGAACTACAACGTCACCGGGTTGATCCCCGGCAGCTACACCTTCAGCGTCAAGGCCGTGGATGCAGCCACTAACACCAGTGCGGCCTTGGATGCCAACGCCAGCGTTGCGCTCGCCACCGACAAGACCCTGCAAATCTTCGGCACCGGTGTAAATCATGATGTAAACATAAACGCGACCGACTGGGCCGGTTTCACTCTCCAAGACCGGTACTATTCCTCTAACAACAGCTATAATTTCCACAAAATCGTCAAGACCAGAGGTTATAGTTTGTGGGATGTGATTGGTACTGATAATCTAAAAACCGACCAGGACTATGACGTTACCTTCATAGCTTCAGATGGTTTTAAGACAGTGAGAAAAGTCAGTCAGTTAAACGGCTATTTTTACTACCCGGATTTGTATACCGAGGCAAGTAAAGTAACCGTCGGTCCAATGCTTGATTTTTACAAGGCGGAGCTTGTATCTGTTCAAGCCAATCCCCTGACCGGGCCGGTCATCTGGTCGGACCGTGAACTTGCCGCCGGCGACGCTGATTCAGGCGCCGTACGGGTAGTCTTTGGCCAGGCCAATGCCAGCGACAAGAATGAATCCAGGTGGGCCAAATATGTGGTAAAAATCCTGGTGGGGCAGGATGCCGTCGCCCCCGCCTGGCCTGAAGGCAGCGCCCTGACCGCCGCCGCCTCCGGCACCAGCGTGGCCTTAAGCTGGCCAGCGGCCACCGACGATGTCGGGGTAACCGGATATAACGTCTACCAGGGTGAGACACTGCTGACTGAAACCCCGATCACCACCACCAGCTATAACGTCACCGGGCTGGCCCCCGGCAGCAGCTACACCTTCAGCGTCAAGGCCGTGGACGCCGCCGGCAACGCCAGCGCGCCATTGACCGCGGATGCAACCACCGCCCTGGGGGCCATCACCCTGAGCGCCAGCCCGGCCAGCGCCGCCCTGATTGCCGGTAACACCCAAGCAATCACCGCCACTGTTGACCCGGCCGACGCCAGCCTGAGCTATGTTTCCAGCGACACGAGCGTGGCTGCTGTTGACGCCGGCGGCGTGATTAGCGCGGTCGGAGCGGGCAGCGCCACCATCACCGTCACAGCCAGCAAGGCCGGCTACAACGATGCCACCGCCACCGTGCAGGTAACTGTGAATACTGCGGCGGAAACCGACCAGGTGGCTCCCGTCTGGCCAACAGCCAGCGCCTTGACCGCTACCGTCGCGGCTGACGGCGTCAGCGTGGCTCTAAGTTGGACCGCGGCCACCGATAACATCGCCGTGACCGGGTACAAAGTTTACCAGAACGGCACTCTAATTACCACTGTGCCTGTTACCGGGACCAGCTATACCGCCACCGGCCTGACTGTGAACACTCAGTACACCTTCCGGGTCACCGCCGGTGACGCCGCAGGCAACTGGACCGGCAACG
>MVQK01000029.1 GCA_002067515.1 Pelotomaculum sp. PtaB.Bin013
ATGCCGAACTAAATGCTTGAATCTATAGCATTAAATAAAATTACTCACCATTTTATATCTCTCACCATAATGGCGCAAGGAGTGGGGACCCTTTTTCAGCCCTGCCGACACTCCGGCCAGCTCAGCGTGCTCGGCTATCATATGGGATATGGCATTGGCCGTTAACGGACCCCATCGGTAGCCATTCAGGCCCATGGCGGGAAATGTTATTGTGGTGTCTATTGTTTCATATGTTCTTTTGGATAGCAGGTTCCTTTTGAGTTGGGCGGCGAAATCATTCTTGCGCCTGAGCCATTTATGCAGTTCCTCAGCCAGGTTCTTACTGAATACCACATGCCGGTCCTTTTTCTTGCCGTAGACCTTGATAATATTGCCGTCCCAGTCGATGTCGCTATCCCTGATGCCGGCTAATTCGCCCACGCGGAGGGCTGTATCTATCAAGGTAATCGCAATTAGATAGTCTCTTTCTCCCCTGATGTCGGCCCGGTCGAAGCTTTCCAGGAACTTGACCAGGCACTCAACCGGCCAGACTGATACCATGGTGTCGCCGACGGCAGGCGGTTTAACCTTCGACATAGGATTAAAGTCCAGTATTTCCTCATTGCTCAGCCAGCCGAAAAAAGCCCTTAAACTTCGGTATTTCTTAAGAACGGTATGTTCAGACAGGGTGCATCGATCCTCCCGCTCTGTGCCTGCGTAGCGGGGTAATTCTTTAACCTGTATCAGGTAGGAGCTGATAAAATGCTTACTCATTCCGTCGAGAGGGATGCTCATAAGCTCACCATCTACTACACGGTCAAGCTTATGGGCTGAGTATTGAATAAATCCCACCAGGTCGGAGTAATATGTCCGGACTGTGTGATAGCTTATTCCCGGTTCCAGGAACTTTTCCTTCAGGAATTCAACAACAGCCGTCTTCAAGTCAGTTATCTTGGATCTTTCCATCAGCTTGCCGTCCAGTGCGTCTTTTCTCAGTTGTTCCAATATAATCCGGGACAATATAATAACCTCCTCCTCAGCTTACTAAGGATAGGTTGGAGGAGAGTCGATCATTTGCATTGGCCAACATTTGAACCCTATCTTTTTACCATTCAGCACCACCTTTCGACCAATCGGCCTTTTCAACTGTGTATAAAGGGTGAAAAAGCGTCCATTTCACCTGGATGAATAATCCTCAGCACAAGTCCTCTGCTTTTGCCATCCTCTGTTCCACAATAATCCTCCAGATCCGCTGCTCTACCCGGACAAAAAGAAAGAGGGCTCCGGTATCAAATATCCCGAAACCCTCGTCGCTGTAATACTGGAGGCGACACCCGGATTTGAACCGGGGAATGGAGGATTTGCAGTCCTCTGCCTTAGCCACTTGGCTATGTCGCCACATAAAATGGAGCGGAAGACGAGATTCGAACTCGCGACCCTCGCCTTGGCAAGGCGATGCTCTACCACTGAGCCACTTCCGCACACTTGATATTATAAACAACTATTAATTATTTGTCAATATGGTGCCACGGGACGGAATCGAACCGCCGACACGCGGATTTTCAGTCCGCTGCTCTACCAACTGAGCTACCGTGGCATGATTAATGGCGGAGCTGACGAGAGTCGAACTCGCGATCTCCTGCGTGACAGGCAGGCATGTTAGGCCACTACACCACAGCTCCATTTTCAATTATTATGATAATTTACTGCACCCTTATCTTTGACATTGTTAAGTATAGCGAAATTGTTGATTGAAGTCAAATATTTTTTTGTCAAACGTAATCATTTTATTGAGCATATAACCCGGTTCTTAGAGATTTTGCGGCCGGGCAAACGAAATTATTGCTTCCCTGACCAGCTTTGCCGCTAAAAGAACAGTTTGTTCCGATAGATCATAAACAGGGCTTACCTCGACTAAATCAAAGCCTACTATATTTAATCCACTCAACATATGGATAGCCTTTAATATTTCGCCGGATGTACAACCACCAGGTTCGGCAGTCCCGGTACCGGGAGCATACGCCGGATCTACAACGTCGATATCCAGGGATACATAAACCGGCCTACCACTAAGCTGTGGAAGAACCTCCTGCAAAGGAGCAGTAATTTCATTAATAAACATATGCGTATTATTTTGGGCAAAAGTGAATTCTTCCCTGATACCGGAGCGAATACCAAACTGATAGAGATTTTCACCACCGATAACTTCTAAAATCCGACGCATTACCGTGGCATGAGAATACTCTTCACCAAGATATTCATCTCTAAGATCGGCGTGGGCGTCAAAAACAACTACGGCTATATCAGGGTAAAACTTTGCTAATTCCTGAAGCACAGCCAGGCTGATCAGATGTTCACCGCCGAGCACAAGCGGAAACTTGCCGTCTGACAATATTTTAGAAACAACCCTGCCAATTCGGGACAAACTCTCCTGAATGTTACCAAATGGCAAGGATACATCCCCCGCGTCGTAATAACGGTAATCACCCAGGTCCTTGTCCAAATAGATACTGTACTCCTCCAGCCCATGCGATACCCGGCGAATTTGCTGCGGGCCAAGGCGGGTACCCGGCCTAAAGCTCACTGTAAAATCCATGGGAGCCCCGATAATTATTAATCCAGCCTGCTCGTAACTGTCCGCACATCCGATGAATCCAGTGTTCTTTTCAACCAGATCCAGCAATCTTTCACCTCCTGACTATCCAAGCAATTTTTTTACAAAAGGAGGCAGGATAAAGCAACTACGATGAATAGCCGGGCTATAATACTTTGTGTTCATACTTTCAATTTTCTCAATATCCACATCAAGCGGATCATATTTCTTTGAGCCCATGGTAAAGGTCCACAACCCGCCGGGGTAACTTGGCACATTAGCCAGGAAAAGGCGAGTTAAGGGAAATATGCCTGAAACATCTTTGAAAATTCTTTGAACCAAACTATCGTTAAAAAACGGCGATTCAGTTTGAGCGACAAAAATACCTTCCTCATTCAATGAATCAAAGATGTCTTTATAAAAAGCGGCGCTGAATAGCCCTTCCGCCGGTCCGACGGGATCTGTGGAATCAATAATGATAATATCATAAGTATTCTTGTTATTCCTGACATGCTTGATCCCGTCATCAATCACAATTTCTGCTTTATTGTTTTCCAGAGCGCAACTGATTTCAGGCAGATATTTTTTTGAGGCTTCAACCACAGCTCCGTCAATCTCACAGAGGACAACTTTCTCTACCGACTGATGTTTGACAACTTCTCTTACCGCTCCCCCGTCGCCACCGCCGATAATAAGAACTTTTACCGGTTTGGCATGGGTGTTCAGGGCTACGTGAGTGATCATTTCATGGTAGACAAATTCATCTTTTATTGTGGTCTGAATGACGTCATCCAATACAAGCATCCTGCCAAATTCAACTGTATCAAGCACCGCTAATTCCTGAAACGGTGTTTTTTCCTGATGGAGGGTGCGCAACACCCGGCAGGAGATAACCATGTCTTTCGTCTGATACTCTTCAAACCATAGGTCCAAGCTACGGCACCTCCATAAACAAATAAGATTTAATACCAGAGTGGAACAGCGGCCAAGGCGCAGCCGATTTTTTCCACACGGTGTTCCGTAGCTGCTATTTTGGTGCCGACCAATTCCATTCCTCTGGTTTCAAATGCTTCTATCAGCATGTTTTCTATTTTCGCTTCCGCGTCTGCCTTGCTGCACTTGCCGGAGAACTCCATTATAACTCCGAAAGTATCCTTTGAAAAGCCCACGCCTACTGCGGCTGCGATCAACTCACCGGGAACGTCGCTGATGATAAACCCGTATGCCGTCGGCACAAGCGAACCCGGAGGTATTTCCATGTCCGGACAATATTGCACTCCAGGAGGTAAGATACTAGACACCCGCATTAAGTTTAGGTTGCCAATCCTTCCTTTTAACAGTGCATTATCAAATGCAGTTAAATTACTTTTCCCTTCCGAACTGCCGGCAGTCACAAAAAATTTCTTAGGGGTTGGCAGCATTTCTCAAACCTCCGTAATAAATTAATAATTTAACTATCCTGGAAATCACTGATCGCACCAATATTTTCGCCTGTTTTTAAGTCATAGCCACAAACATACAATATTATATCAAAACTGAAAAAAAAATGAACCATCTGTTTTGTTATTTCAAAAAATTTATTCCTCATCACAAACAAAGTATAATATCCATTTAACGTGGCAGTATAAGTATGTTGGAACAATAGTTGCAGGAGGGATCAAATTGTTAAAAACTGTTGTTGGATTATTTGACTCAAGGGATCAAGCGGAAAAAGCAGTCTCAGCGCTGCGTGGACGTGGTTTTTACGAAGAAATATCGGTGCTGGCCGCTGATAAAAGTAAGGCTGGCGACACCGAAAGGAACAGAGGTACTGCCGGCGGGAGTGTTGCTTCCGGAGTAAGCACGGGTGGTGTGCTGGGAGGTCTGGCAGGCTTGGCTATGGGCGCTGGCGCGCTGGTCATTCCGGGGATCGGGCCGATTCTTGCCGCCGGGCCTATTGCCGGACTGCTGTCAGGCGCGGCCACAGGCGGCATAGCGGGCGGCCTGATTGACTGGGGTATTCCGTCTGAACGCGGCAGATATTACGAAGGCAAGGTTAAAGAAGGTAAAATCCTGGCTTCAGTCCGTACAGACGACACTAAAATCGAAGACGCCGCAAGAATCATGCGCGAAAACGGAGCCAAGGATGTGGAAACTCACTAGTATTAACAAAATCAACTTTTGTGGGACATGGAACTCAAGACGCTTCCACTTAAGCGCGTCTTGCCTTACATGTCCCATTTCATTTATTATTGCTCGCGTCTAGTAACTTATAGTATATATCCCGGTAGATCATTGCGTCCTCCGCCTGTCGTTCATCCGATTCGCAAATTATGGTGGGCGTTAAATTTCTCTCTACTAATAACTCGGCAAGTGGAGTAAAATCCGGCCCGCAGTTATCGTCCAAAGTAGTGAGATGTCTCTTTTCACCGCCAGCGGTATACTCAACCGGGCTGAAATGGATATGAAGATTTTGCAAATAATACAACCCAAGTTTTTTCTCAATATAATCCAGCAACTTGGCAAAAGAAGCCTTATCTGTTAAACCACCACCGGTAACTGCGTGAATATGCCCAAAATCAACGGCGGGTCTAAGCTGTTCACCTAATTCACATAACTCCAGCACCTCTTCCAGCGAACCAAGCTGGTTTTTTTTACCCATTGTCTCGGGAGCCAGCATAATACCGGAAAGTCCCTCTTCTTTCACCTCGGCTAAAATTTCTTTTAAAAACTTCTTTGCCCTGGCCAGGATTTCTTTACGGTCACCGCTACTCGCCGACCCTGGGTGAAACACAACAATTTTAGCATTCATCGCCCGTGCGACTCTTAATGTTTTTAAGAAGTGATTCTTCGTTTTGACCTGCATTTCAGGATCTGTTGTACTTAGGTTGATGTAATAAGGAGCGTGAATACTCATTTGTATTTCATGCTCCGCCGCCAGTTTACCCAAGCGTGCGGCCATTTCTTCCCCGATATGCACACCACGGCTGCATTGATATTCATAAGCGTTTAAACCGCGCTTTTTCAGCCATTCCGGCATTTCCAGAGAAGATTTATGCTTTTCCGCATAAAAAGAAGCAGAAGACCCCGCTGGCCCAAAGCGAATGTTCATTAAACCAACCCCTGTTTAAATAATAGCTTAATTATACCTCTTTTGGCATGAGAAAATTACCATAATTTTTAAGTTAAATATGGAGGTAATTAACATTTTATACAGAAATTAATTTAATTATAACATAATCTCGGTGAGGTGGTATTTTGCGTAAACAAAAACTGCGCAAGCAAATATCAATATCAATTGTTCTTATTATTATGTTATCAGTTTTGCATTTGTACTTTTCAGGCGCCCTGCCGTTTTTAAAACAGGAAGGTGATACCCTTATATACGCCAGAAGCGGAGACTCCGTTACACTTGATCCGGCCATGTCACAAGACGAGGAGTCCTATAAAGTGATTTCAAATATTTTTGAAGGTCTTGTCCGTTTCAAACCAGGCACAACTGAAGTAGAACCTTGCCTGGCTGAGGCTTGGCAAGTATCCGCCGACGGCCGCGAATGGACTTTTTACCTGAGAAAAAACGTTAAGTTTCATGACGGGACACCTTTCAATGCAGAAGCTGTGCAATTCAACGTGGAAAGGCAGATGCCACCCAACCGCACGGAAAACATGGCTTACGCTTCCTTCGTTTTCGGAATGGTTGAGAGTGTAAAAACAATTAATCCTTATACGGTTAAATTTTCTTTAAAGTATCCATACGCGCCTTTTTTGAATAATCTGGCCATGCCGGCGGCGGCGCCCATAGTCAGTCCTGCCGCCGCTTCAGCTTTAGGAGATAATTTTAGTGTCAACCCCATTGGTACGGGACCATTTAAATTCGGCAGTTGGGAAAAAGGGAAAAAACTGATTTTAAACAAAAACCTTGATTACTGGGGAAAACAGCCCCAATGCAACCGACTTGTATTTACAGTTGTTAATAATAGCAGGTTAAGGTCACTAGCTCTAAAAATGCATATGGCTGACATAATTGACGAAATCACTCCC
Organism: Pelotomaculum sp. PtaB.Bin013; assembly: GCA_002067515.1. Classification (GTDB taxonomy): domain Bacteria; phylum Bacillota; class Desulfotomaculia; order Desulfotomaculales; family Pelotomaculaceae; genus Pelotomaculum_D; species Pelotomaculum_D isophthalicicum. Next base: position 6,593 of record MVQK01000029.1, read on the forward strand.
CAAGACGCCCGGCTTCTGGAACAAAGCGGCTATTCAATAATTAAAAAACCAGGCTTGGATCTAAGTTACCTCGGTTTTTTCACGGATAAGAAACCATTTGACAACCCTGAAGTGAGGCGGGCTATAAGCATGTCTATCGACAGGGAACAAATCATAGCTACATTATTTCATTCAGAGTCACATGTCGCTGATGGTCCTTTGCCACCCGGCGTCCTGGGTTACGACCCGGGCATCCGTCTACACCCGTACGACCCTATTGGCGCCAAGGAATTACTCGCCCGCAACGGATTTGGAGGAAACCCTAAAATAACAATAATTACTTACACTGACCCCAGAATATATAATCCCGCGGGTGGAGAAAAACTGGCCGAGGCTATCCGGGCAGATTTAGCGTTGGTAGGCGTTGACGTGGAGATAAAAGCTTATTCCTGGCAGCAGTACAAAGAGGCATTATACAAAGAAGAAGGGAATGCTTTTCTTTATGGCTGGATTAGTGATAACGGAGACCCCGATAACTTTCTATACACTTTATTATCATCATCACAAATTGGAAATGGTCTAAATTCTTCTCATTACCGCAACGATGAAATCGACATGCTTCTGGCAAAAGCTCAACAAGAAAAGGATCGCCTGTCACGGGAGGAATTATATCACAAAGCAGTAAAAATTATTGTCCAGGACGCGCCATGGGTCTTTCTTAACAATAGTGTCAACCTGACAGCAATATCACCAAAGATAGAAGGGTTATTCTTGCCTACCGGTAATAATTCATTAGCAACCGTAACAAAAATAAATTGACTATGAAGTTACTCAGGTTGGAGCAGCACTTGCTATTAGGACGAATTTGTCCATGTTTTTCCCCATGATCTTCCAGTAATAACTTGCTGTAAAAAGTAGAATAATATTACAAAAGGCAAACCAAGCCTAAATCAAGCAAGGAGGAAAAACAATGGATCAATTTTTTCAGCTCCAAAGACAGATTCAGGATTTGAGGAACGAAGTTAACAGCATCAGCCAAGTCGCAGGACAACTACAGCGTTCCGAAGCCAACCATGCGGCACAACTTCAGCAGATGAGCCAAAGTGAAAACGCCGTGACACAACAACTGCAGACTATTCAACAACTATGCAACCGCTTAAACCAAGATGTTAACGTAATCAGCAGTATAACTCAACAAATCCCGCAAATGGCCGGCATGCAAACCAGCGGTCAGTTCGGCGCCGGCACTTTTTCAAGCCAACTTGGGACAGGGCAATTTGGTTACTATAACCCCACTATGAGCAGTGGCCAATATGGCCCTTCTGCGTTTGGCACTTTCGGCGCCCAGTTCGGCGGCGGCAGGTCTGATGAATTCGCGCGCAATCAACAAATCAGCCAAATGGCTGCGAATCGCTATGGATTAGGCTTCGCCGGCAACGATTTCGCCACCAACCAACACATTAGCAACATGGCGAATCAGGGTATGTTGGGTTCACAAAGCAACTTGGGAATGAGCGCATACGGCGCTAACACTTACGGCGGGAGCACCTTCGGTACTGGACTCGCGCAAGGCGGGTACTCAAACACCAGCGCAGGCAACTATGCTATAGTGCCTTCACATCCCGTATCTAATCAAAGCCTGTCTAGTCAGTATGGAGTGAGCGGGTTTGCTGGAAGCCAGTATACTCCCACTCTTGGTTCATTCAGCACCTCCGGGCAGATGGGCTCCGGCCTCGCGAATCAATCCTTAATGGGAATGAGTGGCCAGAATATTGGCCAGTTCAGCAATTTCTAACTTATAACACCACTAAAACAACCTGGGGGGGACACCCCCCCTTATTTTTTTAAGAAGTACCTTAAAAAGACAAATTACCCCCTTAACATAAAATTCCATTTAGGCTATAATTATCTAATAATAAATGTCTATAACAGGGGGGAGTCAGCTTGGCTAAAGTTTTACGTGAAGGAGCCTCTTACACCCAGCGCGATATAGTCGAACTGTTGGGAGAGTTTTCAGCGTTTAAGGACAGGGTTGAAAAGAGGTTTAAGGATTTATCCCGTGAGCTTGAAGGTAAAGCTAACGAACATGATCTTTGGGTCAGCCTTTACCTCATTTCCACAGACTATGCTGAAGAGATCGCCGGGAGAAAGCATAGGCAGCAAGAGGCAGCCCCAAAAATTTCGTAGTCTTACAGCCCCGTTGGAAATCCGCGGGGCAATTATTTTTTAGGTACTTTGAGCCTTTCCCGGTTCTGATGGAGGCGCGGGCAACAACAACTGCAAAATCCTGAGAAGCTCTCTTTGCTGATCCACCGGTAAAAGGTCCACTTGTTTTAATATCGCTTCCAGTTGCTTATTCATCGGTGTCTCTTTGCTGTAAAAATACCATAAGGGCAAACCACACATTTTATTTACCTCCTTATTCTACGGCAATACCCTTTATCTTCGCTTCCAGCCAATCAATAAACTGCCTCGCGGTGCGGGGTGAACGGCCATTGTGTTCCATCTCCCACATAAGTGCTTCATTATGCAATGTCTTTGCATCAATTTCAATGTTTCTAATCGAAGCAAGCACTTCAACTATTTCAAGGTACTTTTTCTTGTCGGGAGATGAAAATATCACGGTAATGCCAAACCGGTCCGCCAAAGATAGCTTTTCCTGCAAGGTGTCGGCGGCACGGACCTCATCGTTGTCGCCGAATGACAGTCCCGCCCTTTCACTAAATTTCTCTTTAACTAAATGGCGCCGGTTAGAAGTGGCGTATATCACGGTATTCACCGGCCTGCTTTCCAACCCGCCTTCTAATACTGCCTTTAACGCCGTAAAGCTTTCTTCGCTGTCCTCAAAAGTGAGATCATCAACGAATAATATGAATTTTTGTGGTTTATTTCGAATCAGTCTGATAATCTTCGGGTAATCCTCAAGATATTTTTTAGGAATTTCAATTATCCTTAAGCCCTGCGCGAAAAATTCGTTTAACAGCGCTTTAACAGTGGAGGATTTGCCTGTCCCCCTGTCACCATAAAGCAACACGTTGTTTGCCGGGTATCCTTTTAAAAAAAATTTGGTATTATCCAACACAGCTTGCCGTTCCGCGTTATAACCTACTAAATCCGATAGTCTTATCGGATCCGTCGATTCGAGTCCTTTCAAGCCATAAAATTCTGAGTTCTTTTCCCAAACAAATCCTTTATACCGGGCGAAGTCTCCCGAACCATTCGCTCTATGGAATTTAGCCAGCGCTGCGATACATTTCGCCCAGCACTGTTCTTGATCCAGCGAATGATAAATCTCAGATAACCCATCCCGGGTATCTGATAAACCATTATTCCATTCAGGAAGTTTTTCCGTAATGCTTTTTTCTGAACTAGATATAGCGGCATATCCACCTAAAATAATATCTTTCATTTCCCTGGATGATAACATTGCCACTTTATGAAGATTTTCCAGGTCATTCTCCACAGTTTGCAACAGCAATGTATCAATATCCGCAAAATTTTGTTTCGCCACTATTCGTGTAAAAGCATTTTCGTCGTATAAAACACAAGTTATTACATAGTGCTTGAAATTGCGGTAGTCATCCACTTGAGACAGGTGATAAAAAAAATCATTATATTCGTTGAGCAGGGCATCAAAGTCTTCCTCCACCATGCAAAGCCTTCCCAGTAAAGTATAAAGCTTTTTAACCAGTGGCTTATTTAAGATACCACGGTAAACCGTTAACGAATCCAAGGCTGTTTTATAATTTTTTGCTAAATCATTTTGCACTAAATCACTCCTCGCTCCCGTTCACCGGCATAAATAACAACCACTATTCGTTGATAAGTGATTTATGCTTAATTATACCATAAAAGAATTTTAGACCGCGCGACGCAACAAAATATTTTGCCGCGCATTAAATACAGGTCATGATTATTTGGAAAAGATAGTCTAACCAAGGTATTTGTTATTGTAATTACCGCAAATTATGCATTGATCTTATTTTGATACTTAATTATATTAATTCATGTACGAATAATCATCACATAAAGGAGTTGAGTAATACTATGAGAAAAATAGTCTCGCTGGTAATAGCGTTAGTCCTTTCAACCACACTATCCTCGGCAGCGTTTGCCAGTCAGTCGGGGGATCGTGCTCACTACAGTGATTCAAAGATTAGCTTTTCGAATTATGGCGATCACTTTTACAATTGGTACCATAATAAAGCGGTACTGTATGCTCAGAAATATTCTGATTATTATGTGATAAGAATTGCCCAGCTGGAAAAAATATTGCACAAGTATAATTACGGATACTCGCGCAGCCGTTGGGATTACGACAGAGATAGTGAAAGGTATTTTTATGTGGACGCCAACGGTGTAAGCCATTACTTCTACCTTGACCCGGATAAAGATTATACAGTGCATCAGTATAAAGACAATCATGGAACTATCCAGTATTGGTTTGAAGATGCAGGCTGGAAATAACCTTAATTGATGACCTCCTGCCGGTCCCCCGGTTATGCTGTTAAGCAATAACGCCCGGGGGACCGGATTTTTCTGATTACCCCTTGCCGCTGTATAGCAGTAAAACCCAATCTGTATCAGACGCGGGTTTTACTGCTTTTATTTGAATAATTTCCATAAAACTAAACATAATAGATTTAATCATAAGATATGGAAGGGAGAATAAAAAATGGCCGCTAGTTTAGGCGCACACGAAGCAATGGAATTACACGAAGTTCTAACAGACACTATTGACGGCATTAATCAATTTCAGCTTTACAGCCCTCACGTAAAGGACCCACAATTGCGTTCCATATTGGATAATCAAATTAGATTTATGACACAAGATTATAATAATATGGTTCAAACTATCAACCAGCGCGGAAAAGGTGAATCGATTCCATACCGGTCCGTAAAAAATGTGTCACCTTCGTATGGTTTACAAAATCCCCAGCCACAAGCACCTAATGTTTCTATGAATGAAATGGATGACCGGGACGTTTCCAGTGGAATGCTTGGTTGTCACAAAGCATCTGCGCTTGTTAAGATGATTGCTTCCCTGGAGTGCGCCGACTCACATCTGAGGCGGATGCTACAACAGGGTGCTGTCAATTGTTCCGAGCAGGCATATGAAGTTTGGAATTACATGAATCAGAAACAATATTACCAGGTGCCGACAATGAAGGATATGACCACCCAAACCATGGTAAATAGTTTTGCTAACATGGGACAAATCAGCTAAAATACTCAACACCCCTGGTGAGTAATCAGGGGTGTTTCATACTTTTATGTATTGTCCACGAGCTTGGTAATCATTTTGGCCAAAGCCTTCTTTTCCCCTTCCTCGCCTACTTCCCATAATTCTTTCAGCAATCGCTGTTCTCTGTTGGCGGGGTCCAAATTATTCGCTAAGAAATCCCCAATCCGGTAAGCGAATTTATCTACAGTCTCATCAGACATGCCTACTAAATCCGCGGTTTTTACCGCTGTGCCCAAGGCCTTTTTCCAGGTATTCCAAGACATATCCGCTTCCATACACACACCTCCACGATTGTTTTAACGTAATTGATAAAAATATTTTATCCGGTCAACAACATCTTATTCCCAAACCTAAATTAAACAGGTACAAATACTTTTCCTTTACCTTCCTCCCATAGATATTCTCTATGGCTCTGGCATAGAGGTTCAACTGGCCGCGATAGCGCGCCGTTACCTGCTCAAGCTGGTCTTTGTTGATCCGGTCGGTCTTGTAATCTAATAACAACATACCGTCACCTTCATCAACCAGGCAGTCAATGATACCCTGTACCAACACTACCTTACTGGAATCTCCGGCAAGTCCGGGATAGATTTCACTGACCGGCAGCGCCAAGGTAAAAGGAAGTTCCCTGAATACTTTTTTTCCGGAAATCACACGTTTGCCCAGAGGTGACTCAAAGAAAGACGTGATTCCCTCTACCGGCACAGAATCCGCCTGCTCAAATGTCAACAGTTCCATTTCGGTCATCAACGCTACCTGCTTTTTGATCGCAGTGAAGTCCGCGACATCTGCCAAATCAAGATTTTGCATCACCAGATGTAGGGCTGAACCCGCTTCAGCGGCAGTTAAACCACGCTCCCCCTGCATGAAAACCGGTCGCTTGCCAATAGCCGGGCGATAATCCGCGAAGGAGGCCTCATCTTCCACAATCTGCGGGTCAAACCTGCGCTTCAAGTCAGTTACTGATGACTTTGCCGCGCAGCCGGTCAGCCCCAGATCGGGATATTTCCATTCCAACCGGCTTTTTACAACCCCGACAAACTCGCTGTCCGTATCTACCGGCTCCATCCGGCGGACTTTATTTAATAATTCGCTTTCGGGTTGCTTTCGCAATCCTGAAGCGGCGCCTCCATCTTCGAAGAACACCGCCCAGCGTGAGAAGTCGCCCGCCACCGCTGCCGGCGGCTGCTCGTCACACAGCGCCAATTCTCTGATTTTCACGCCGTCCCGGTGGCGGGCAAGAGCCGGAACCAGCCAGTCCAGACAAGTATTCGCACCGGCCAACTCCCCGTCCGGCAAAGCCCACCCCTCCACTGCCACGGGACCGCACCACCGGCGAACATTAACGGGGAGATTGCGGACAGAGCCCACCAGAATCAACTTCTCCCGCGCCCTGGTCATGGCCACGTAAAGAATTCTTAACTCCTCAGCCAAAGCTTCCATTTTTAACTCCTGCTTGATTGCATGCTTGGCTATCGTAGGATAAGTAATTCTTTTTTCCACGTCAATCAACTGCGGCCCCAGTCCCAGATTTTTATGCAAAAGCATCGTTTTATTCAGGTCTTTCAGGTTGAATTTTTTGCCTAATCCAGCCACGAAGACCACCGGAAACTCCAGGCCCTTGCTTTTATGTATACTCATCAGCCGCACAACATTATCCTTTTCATTCAAGGCCCGCGCCGCCCCCAAGTCGCGGCCGCCGTCCCGCACGCGCTCAATAAACCGGAGGAAGAGAAACAGCCCTCGAAACCCTGTAGTCTCATACTGCTGCGCCCGCTGGTGCAGCGCCCGCAAATTAGCCTGCCGCTGCCCGCCGCCGGGCAGCCCGCCGACA